>JACRBV010000144.1 GCA_016213065.1 Deltaproteobacteria bacterium | reverse complement strand
TTTTCCCGATTCCTTCGTCTAGAAAATGATATTGCTCAAAGGTTTTGGAATCTTCCGGATTAATCAAATGAGAATATTCATCGATCCCCGGGAAAACGACAAAAATAAATTCAAAATCCTTCTCCAAAGCTTTCAATGTTTTTGACAGAGCCACCTGATCCAGAAATTCCCAGCGGTCTGTGAGGTGTGCATAATACCAATACCAGATTCGCATGATCTTGGTTAAATTGCGATTGCCAGCCCCTTTGCAGACGGCGTTGAAAATGCTGTAGGAATTGGGGAGAAGATCGAAAATGGTCGGCACGGGTTTTATATCTTTATTGATCCAGAAAGTTTCAATGCCGCAGTAACTGCGAAACTTGACCATCTTTTTTTTTATGTCGCCATAGGCCGATTTATCAAACCAGCGAATCCCCGGAACATTGAGAGTGCCGGGAGTACATCCGGTCAAAAAAGGAAAATAGGCGGGGCCTGTTGTGGAGGGGAAAGTGGTTACACCAGACGCGCAAGATCCATTTCGCACCAACTCTTGTTCAATATGCGGAAGATCCCCTTTGGATAGAAGCTGGCGAAAAACATCCTCCCTCGCCCCATCGGCAAGAATCATAACCACGCGTTGAAAATTTTTTGATGATTGTTTCATAGTTCAAGTCCATGGTCCATGGTCTATGGTCCTCTTCAAACACGCTTGCCCCGGAACTCATTCAGCTTTTTTTCCATGCGGTGAACCAAATCGTCATAGCCATGTTTATCGATGATATTGCTAAAGGAATAACGGTAATTGTCCACGAGACTGGCGCCATCCATGATCACATCATAAATTCTCCAACCCGTAGCAGTCCTTTTCAGTTTGTAATTAAGAGTGATTTTTAAATTGCGTTTAACCAGTACAATGCGGGTCTTGACCATGGCATCGGTTTTATTTTTGTTCAGATAGGTATCTTTCGAATAATTGATGGAATAGGATTTGGTGTTCCCCTTTTCAGCCGCTTTTTCCTTGGAAAAAATGGAGCGCTCTTCCAAAAGGCTTGTCAGCAATGCGACAAACCGGTCCTGTTCTTTGGCCGTTCTTTGATTCCAATATTTGTCCAGAGCCAGTTTCGCCAACTCCCTCAGATCAAAGGTTCCATGCAGAATATTTTCTTTTAACTTCCGGTTGAATTCAATGTCTGCCGCGTTCAAATTTTTCCCAACACGATATTGATCCGCCTGCTTGTCCAACTCTTTGATCGCGTCTGTGGGAGTCTGCGCCTCAGGAATGGAGGGATTCGCAAAAGCAAACGATCCCATCATTAAAACAAATGAAAATAAAAATAATCTACTGAGCAGATGCTTCATAACGCCTCCCGGCCTTTTGGTTCAGTTTTGCCAATGCCATATTATAGTCAAAAACCGATTTGAGATACTCCCCACGCGTGAGCAAGACAAGTTGCAACGCGTCGGTATAGTCTTTTTCTTCTCCAACTCCGATATCCAGATTTGCTTTTGAAAGAAACATCATTTGTCGCGCCATTTTCTGTTTTTCCTCCGACAATATCATAGTTTCCTGCAGACGGTTGGCGTCATGATAAGCTGTCTCTACTTCGAGTTGCATCCCCTGTTTTGCCAAATTTTTTTCCAAAACAGCTTTCTGGTATTCACTTTCCAGTCTTCTGACTTTTGCGGAAGAGCCGTGAAAATCCAAGACCCCTTTTATTTCTATCCCCGCGCCGGCACGCATAAAATTGAAGGGATCATTGAAATCATCAGTCAAACGGAGATTTCTAATATCACTCGTTGTCCGGGCCACTTCAAAAAAACCGCCGAACCCGACTCTGGGAAGTCTTTTTTTCTTTTCCAGATCATATTCCAGTTTTTTTAATGAAACACCCAAGTCTACAAGTTGTGATTCAGCCCGGCCTGATTCTGTCGTATTCAGATATTCTGCCAAGGGTCCCAAAGTTTTCTGCGCCGGCTCCAAGTGACTGTCAGCCAGTTCAAAAGTGCGGTCCGAAGGAAGACCTATTTGAATTTTGAGAGCCAAACGGGCTTCTGTTTCTTTCTCTTTTATTTCCAAAATTCTTTTTTCCAGATCGGCTTTGAAAACTTTTAATTTCAAAATATCGTAAGGAGAATGTTTTTTGGTTTCCTCTTCTTTTTTGAGCTGGTTTTCGAGTTTGTTCACCGCATCCTGCATAATGCCTTGTATTTCTTTGCTGAATAAAATGCCGTGGTAAAGTTGCTGTACTTCAAAATAGATTGTTGCTTCATCCCTTACCTTCTCCTGCCTGGCCACCTCCACTCCCTTCCGGGCCAAATTTTGGGCTGTCTCAAGCTGTCCAAAAGCATAAACCGGAAAACCAAGACCAATGTGGGTCGAATTCCAAAAAGTTAGGTCCCCTTCAAAAAAAGATTTCGCGGCGTGCAGGGCATCTTTTGGAGCCGGCGCCATCTTGTTGGAATAATCGATGACGGGCCAAAATGTAGCTTTTGCCTCTCTAATGCGTTGCTGGGCGGCATCGATGGCATAATCCCTAATCGGCAATTTGGCATTATTCTGCAACGCCAATTCAAGGCAGTCTTGCAGGGAAAGATGAAGCCTCGATGGAGATTCTTGGGCAAAGACAGGAAGACAGAAAACAGAAAACAGAAAACAGAAGGCAGAAAGAAGCCGAATAATGGGTTTTCGGAATTTCATTGAAGGGTTTTGCTAACAGAACGGTCTTTTTAAGGCAAGGGAATCGTCACCTCATATAACGGGAGTGGTGGAAAATGCTGAAATTTTCAAATTGTCATTCTGAGCGAAGCGAAGAATCCAATATTATCAAGTAGATCCTTCACGGAGTTTACACTGAGCGAAGCGAATGTGTTCAGGATGACAACCATGAAAAACGCATTTTCCACCACTCCCATAACCATGAAAAAAAGTGGTCAGCGTTAAGCAATCAGTTTTCGGCTGGAAAAGTTGCTAAATTTGTTAAAAAACTTTTCGTCATATAACCATAATTGTGCCCCGCTAAATGACATAATTTTGTCTTGATAAAAATGTCATATTAGAGCATATATCTAATGTAATATGATACTTTTGCAGAAAGGATGAAATATGGGCTTTATAGACAGGCCATACGAGGAAGGACTTCTTAAAGAACGTTGGGGGAAATCGGCCGCCAGTTTGATCGTCGTTTACGGCCGAAGGCGCGTTGGAAAAACACGTCTCATCGAGGAATTCTATAAGGACAAGAAAATATGGAAATTTGACGGCCTTGAACGAGAGCCAAAATCAAAACAGATCCGCCAATTTCTTGCGACACTTTCGGAATATACCCGCAATCCCCTCTTTGCCACAGCCGAATGCAGGGATTGGCTGGACGCCTTCAAACTTCTCGACAAGGCCGTCCAAGATTCTTCGGGCGGATATCGGATGGCGATATTTCTTGATGAACTTCCCTACATGGCCAACCGCCGTGCGGAAATGATTTCCGATCTCAAATGGGCATGGGACAATCTTTGGTCGAAGAGAAACGGCTTCACACTTATTCTCTGCGGATCGGTCGCTTCATTCATGGTGGATAATGTCATCCATTCGTCTGCCCTTTATGGACGGGTCGATCTTGAAATCCATCTAAAACCCCTTCTGCTCAAAGATGCCAGAGAGTTCTTTGCCGACAGATATTCTCCCATTGAATTGGTACAGCTCTACATGTTCTGCGGCGGAATACCGGCCTACTGGCTACAGATAGACCAAGCCTCTTCTGTTGCATCCAACATAAACCGACTCTGTTTTTTAAGAGATGGCTATTTCACAGGCGAATTCGGCAGGATATTCAAGGATGTCTTTCACGAAGAAAGAACCTATCGGAAAATCATCATGCTGTTCAGCAAATTCAGAAGTCTCAAGACAGCGGAACTTCTTGACCTCCTCCAGATGAGCGGCGGGAGCGGTTTTCAGCGTTATCTGGATAATTTGGAAAAAGCCGGCTTCATAAAAAATTATGTCCCGTGCGGATATCCTATAGAAAGTACGCTGAGGAGATACAGACTAGAAGATGAATACTTGCATTTTTATTTCAAATTTATCCGCTCCAATTCCAAAAAGATTGGTGACAACGTCGGCGAAAATATCTTTGCCGGTATCATGCAAACGAGATCCTATCAGAGCTGGGCGGGACTTGCTTTCGAGCGTTTATGCCTAAAACACATCCGGCCTATCCTAAAATCACTCAACATAGACCAACTGGTTAAGGACTACGGCCCCTACTATGACAGAGGGACAAACACCAAAGACGGCGTCCAGATTGATTTGATGTTTGAGAGACATGATCCCGTTGTGACTGTCTGCGAGATCAAATATTATTCGGGGAAAGTCGGGAAATGGATCATTGATGACATGGAAAAAAAGATTTCAATACTTGAGCCGACAAAAAAGGGCGTCGAAAAAATTCTCATTACAACAGAGGGCGCCACAGAGGACCTCAACGCAAGCGGTTACTTTTCAAGAGTGCTCCTTACCGATTCTCTGTTTTGTTGAAGATTTTTCTCAAGCGGCCAATTCTTTGTGACGGATGGCGATTGGTTTGAGGGGTAATGTAAAAAAGAAGCGGGAGCCACGTCCCGGTTGGCTCTTTACCCAGAGACGTCCACCATGCAACTCGATAAGTTTTTTAGAAAGGGCAAGCCCGATGCCCGGGCCTTGAAACTCACGGGTAATGCCGCCATCGACCTGATAAAGACCGTCAAAAATGCGGGACAGTTTTTCTTCTGAAATGCCAATGCCCGTATCCGCAACGCAAACTTCCAGCATTTCCCCTTTTTTGTCGGCACTCACATGGACCTCTCCCTTCGGAGTATATTTTGCCGCGTTATCTAGGAGGTGTTTAAAAATCTGACGCACCAGCGAAAGGTCTCCGTAAATCATTGGTGTTCGCGGTTCAAAATCAATTTTGAAATTTGTATCCATATTAAAAGGAATCTCGTCTCCCAAACTGGTTACCAAAGGAGCCAAAGGAAATTGCTGTACATGAAGAGACAAATTTCCCGCTTCCAATTTTGCCAGATCGACAAAAGCAGACAATGTCTTCATGAGACGGTCGGCTCCATCCTGAATTTGCAAAACATGTTTTTTCTGTTCCTCATTTAACGGACCATCCATCTCTTCCGAGAGCAATTCGGAAAAACCGATGACACCTGTTAAAGGGGTTCTTAATTCATGTGACAAATTGGCAATGATCTGGCTTTTAAGATCTTTCACCGTTTCCAATTCCATTTTTTGCAATAAAATTTCTTCGCGTAACATCGCATTTTTCAAAAAGAGGGCGATTTGGGATCCAAGCCAATCCAGCACCGACTGACAAGCGGTGGTGTAGGGCTTCCCGTTTTTTTTGACCGACAAAGTCACAAAACCGAGCAGGTCTTCTTGCACAAAAAGAGGGACACAAATTTCCGCCTGAAACTGAACAAAGAAAGGAAGCGCGCTCCTTTTGATATAGGAAAAATGGACATCTTCCAGAATTTGGCTTCGCGTTAAAACTTGCCGGTGTTTATTAAACCATTGGATGAGATCTTTAAAATCTTCCGTTCTGAAAGCAAAACTTCTCCAACCCAAACATTGACGAACGGAATAGGTTTCTTTTTCTTTTAGAACAAGAGCGGCTCCCTCCGTGTGAACGGTATCTGCAAGAAATTTAAGGAGATTTAGATTGAGTTCATCTAGAGAAAGATTTTTGTGAATAATATAGGAGAATTTTTTTGCTAATTCTTTGTAATCATAGTCTTTTTGGCGGAAAAACAAGAGAACCTCCCCTTAACTCGTTCCGATTATATCGAAAAGTCAATGGAGTTGGCAACATCCTTATACAAAAAAATGAATCTTTCGTGACAAGTGAGTAGAAACCAATCATTCTTTGTACATTAATTTTGAGACGTATAATGAAATTTCGAATAAAAGCCACAGCGGTATTCCCAACATGAGCTGACTGATCACATCGGGTGGGGTCAAAATGGCCGCCACGATAGCCAGCGTCACAATAATATGAGGACGTTTGGAAGAAATGAAGGAGGGAGAAATAATTTTGAAACGAACGAGCAAAATCAAAACAAGAGGAAGCTCAAAAGCAATTCCAAAGCTCAGTAAAAACATCAAAACAAAATTGAGATAATTTTCAATGGTCCATGAAGGAGTTACACCCAAATTCCGGCTGTAGTTCCAAAAAAAACTTAATGCCTGCGGAACCACGAGAAAATAAGCAAAGCAGGCACCAATGAGAAAAAGAAGAGTTCCAAAATAAAGGCTCATCACAAAGGCCTTTATTTCACGCGGAGCCAAACCCGGAGAAATAAATTGCCAAATTTGGTAAACCAACACAGGCAAAGCCAGCACAACACCGCCAATCAAAGCTAAACGCATGCTCTGCATAAAAACACCGGCGGGTTGCAGGGAAGTCAATGTGGCATGAACAGAGGGAAAAGGTTTCAAGAGGCAGGCAAGCATCCAATCCGAACCAAAAAAGGCGAGGGTTGTGGTGACGGATAAAGCAATGACAATGCGAATCAAACGCGATCGCAATTCATCCAGATGATTCCAAACCGACATTTCCATAGACCGGCGATGTAAAACGAATTCCCAAATATTTGTCCATAAAAATTATTCTCCACCCCATATGCGAAGGGGTGAAGAAGATAGCTTTTCAACTTTTTAACCTTATGTTACAAAAGGTCTGTGCGATGGAATTTTTCGAAATTTTGTTTGTTGTCTTTTGTCCTTTTGATGGGTTGCAAACAAACACCCACCGCGGTTGTAGAAAAAGTTGAAGAAAAAAATCAGATTGTAGCGAAGGCTTTGACACTCAAAGCGGCAGAGGCACCCAAACAGGAAGCAATACAAATACAACCAACAGCAAAAGAAGTTGCACCGCCAATAAAAGAAGTGGTGCTACCAACCAGCGGCGTAAGCATCACTCCCCTTCCAATAGAGGGAACGATACCAACGCAAGCCACTGCTACTCAGCCCGCAACAACACCGCTTCTGGAAACCAAACCGCTCGAAATTCCCGGCTCAACAAATTTACCCATCGCACAAACTCCCGCGGAACAAATTCCTTATCAGCCCACCATGCTTAAAGGGGGGCTGGCCGTAGAGCTCATTGTTGACGCCTCCGGAAGCATGAATGGTCTTTTGGGGGCAGATACCAAAATGAGTATTGCAAAAACGCTCATCGGAAATTTGGCAACGGAATGGGCCACACTAAAAGATCCGCCCATCCATCTTGCTCTGCGTGTTTTTGGTTCGGAAAATTTGCTGGCAGAGAACAAATGCGATGATTCAAAACTTTTAATGCCGCTGGGTTCGGTCAATCCGGTGGAGTTGAGAAAAAATCTGGAAAGCATTCAGGCAAAAGGCTCCAGCCCCATTGCTTACGCCATGCGCAAAGCGGCGGAAGATCTGTCGACTCAAAGTGAGGACAGGATTATCATTTTATTAACGGATGGCAAAGATTCCTGCGAACAAGATCCGTGCGCGGCGGCGAAAGAATTTTACGATGGTAATTATAAAATCATCACCCACGTTGTGGGTTTTGATCTGACACAGGCAGATGAACCGTCCGTAAAATGTATCGCTGGTAATTCAAAAGGCATCTTTTTATTGGCCCGCACAAAAGATGAATTGGCCAGTGCTTTGGATGAAGCCCTCCGCTCCACCGTCCCCTATAATTTGCGTTTCAAAGTTTTTGTGGGCGCTACTCCGCTTCCCACCACGATCACCGTCTACAAAGCCGGCACACAGGAAGTCATTGAACGCGCGCAAAGTTACGGAATCGAACTTTTCCGTCTTAAACCGGGTGCCTATGATATCTCGGTGGAATACACCGCCTCCGTGGAACAATCCAAACCTTCCAAAATTTTGAAAGGGGTTGAACTGACCGGTCAGGGCAAAGTGGAACAAGAGGTACGTTTTGATCTGGCTTCATTAACGCTTTCTGCACACGACGCAAAAGGAGAACCGGCGCAAACACAGTACGAACTTTACAAAGCGGGAACCCAAGACAAAATCGCGAGTTTTAATTCGGATGGTCGGGAAACAAGTTTCTTTCTTGAACCCGGTGATTACGATTTGACGGCTCAAAGACTGGCTCCCGAAGGACAGGAAATGTCTCTTACGGAACCAAACATTAAAATCAGTATGGAGCAGGGCTTCACAAAAAATTTCGCGTTTCAGATGGGCACATTGGTGTTGAAAGGACAAACTTCACAAAAACAGGCGGTCCCTCTTGTTTATCAAATCACAAAAGCGGGCCAACCGGATACCGTCATTACAAAGGGGCAAGTTGACGCAAAGGGCGGAAACATTGAGCTTTCGCCCGGGACCTATGATATTTCCGTGGAGGGACAAGATCCCGCCGCTCAAATTCAACCGCGTGGAGAACTAAAAAATATCACCATCGAAGGCGGTGCCACCAACGAGCAAATGGCCACTTTGATTGTGGGAACACTTGAACTGGAAGCAACAAAAGCAGAAAAAATCCCTGCACCAACTGAATTTAAAATTACCGACGCCGCAGATGACACAAAAATCATTGCAACACTGACCGCGCAGGAAGGAAAAGCCTCCATCGCCTTGCCACCCGGAAAATACAATATCATCGCCTCTTTACTCGGAGGCAATTATGCAAAAAATCCGACGGCGGAAGCAAAAGAAATTACCATTGAAGAAGGAAAAACAATCGACCAAAAAATCCATTTTGATTTGGGAACTTTAAAACTTCTGGGCCGCGACGCGAAAGAACAGCAGATCAATACAATTTTTTATATTTATAACGGCGGGACAATGGATATTGTGGCCACACAAGGTCCTCAAAAAGGATGGACCGCTTTTGATTTGGCTCCGGGCAATTATGACATTCGCGCGGAAGATGCCAGCGCCACAGTCGATCCGAAACCCTCCGTGTGGTTGCGTGATATTACCGTCGATGTGAATTCGTTGTATGTCAAAGAGGCCGTCTTCACCAATGCGAAGCTCCGTGTCATTGGGCGCGGCGCCAACAGCGAAATTGTTCCGGTGGAATTTAAACTTTACGAGTACGGACACGACCGTGCCATTTTGACTGGCACCACCGGCCAAGACTGGCAATCATTCGATCTGCCCGCGGGCAAATATTACATCGAGGCCAGCTATCACGATCTGGACGCTTCACAAATCCTCAAAAAGTGGATCAACCTCAAAGTCGCCGAAAACGATCTGGTTGAACAAGAACTCCGGTTTTAGATTTCCTTTCGCTGTAAATCCGGAATGGAAACACCAAGATTACAAAAAAACCTGTCTGCCGATATTGTAAAATATTTTCTATTGCTTACTCTGACAATACCCTTCTTTTTAATAAGCTGAACAATGGGAATTCCACCAAGCGCCTCTGAATGAGTGATATGATGCGAGGCCATTTTTTCCTCGTTTGATTTCGCCTCGAACAATATCCATGGCGCTTTTTTATGCGTGATCAGAAAATCGGTTTCGAGACCGTCTTTTGTCCGCACATAGAAAAGTTCGTAATCCCCAGCTCCGGCGTCCTTGAGAAAAGAACAAAATGAAAACAACTCGCAGGCGATATAATTTTCGAATCTGGAGGCGTCGTTTTCAACCCTCGTCCAGTCAAAAAAATAACACTTCTCCGCTTTCTTGAGACTCCGAATCATATTTTTTGAATAGGGCTTGATCGCAAATATCACATAGACAAGCTTAAGCGCGGTAAGCCATGTTCGGATGGCAGTGTGGCTCACTTCAATATCTTCTCTCAGAGAATTGAGCGAAAGCGGGTTGCCAATTTTTGAAGGCAGGATATCTATCAGGTCGAACACTTTTTCGAGCTCATGTATATTGGTCAAATCGCGAAGGTCTTCTTTGATGTAGTGTTCGATATAATCGTTGTGCCACTTAGCCAGAAAAATGGATGAGTCGGAAAGAAAAGGTTCCGGAAATCCGCTTTTGTTCAGAAGGTCGTCAAAACCGCCTCCATCCGTCAAGCCACCATCCAATACCTTTTCAACAAAAGCAGACGGTTCCGGACGGACCAATGAAAATTCAATTTTGCGGGGTACCGCGACAAGTTCCGACAATGTCAAGGGAAAGAGTCTGAAGGCAAAATATCGACCAAGAAGACTTTCGCCGGTGTACTTGAGCATGTCCAACCTTGCACTTCCGGTTATGATAAATTGTATGATGTCTTCATGTCCGTCGAATATCCCTTTCAGAATATTTTTCCATTTCGGCATTTTGTGAATTTCGTCGAAGCAAAGCCAGACTTTTTCGTTTTCCTTTTTACAGGTCAACACGTCTTTCATAAAAAAAGACGGATCTTTTCTATAACTATTCTTTATCTCCCGATCATCCCAGCTGTAATACAGTTTTGGCGTCCCCTTTTTTTCCAGAAAATTTCTGGCCAGAGTCGTTTTCCCAGCCTGTCGCGGGCCAACAACAAACCGCATTTGTCGTCCAAAGACATCGGAAAAAGCCAATGATTCCATGGTTCTTTTTATCATAATGTCTATTTTGTGCTATAAGTAAAATTAGTCAAGACTAATTTTACTAATGGGTAAAAGTGGAGGCCGTTGACAAATCAATTAGCGCACCACCGGCACACTATGCAGGAGAAGGCGATCGGCGCTGGCGTCCCAACCGATGTCGAATCCGTTGGCGCCCCAAACCAAACGGGGCAATCCAAATCCAAGGGTTGAAAAATCGAAACCGCGCGGGATGGAAAATCGAATTTCTTTTCCGGCCTTGGAATAATTATCAATTGCCAATTTCAAAATTTGCTCCAACTTAGAAAGAAGTACCGGACCGGGAATAATTGTCGTATTGGTTCCCTCTTTTTCGGTCACCCAAAAATGTGATTTTTCCGCAATAATTTTCAAACCAATTCGAAGCGATGACGGATCCGCAGAATCAAACTCGAGAGGCAAAACCTGCAAACCAATTTTTGCCGAAAGTTTTGCTACAATAAAACGGGCCCCGCCCGACTCGATCGCAAGCTCCCAATCGGCAAATTCCATTTGCAAAAGTCCTGTTTCTTCCAGCACACTCAGGCGAAGAGGAAAAGCCTCTGATGGTTTAAAAACCAAGCGAAGCGGAGCACGAGGGTCCAGATAACCGAACTTGCTGATCGGATCACCCAAAATTTCCTGCGCTCGCGGGCGAATATTACATAGAGGACTTGGTTCCGCTGTAGAGCCGGGTTGCTGTGCACCGTCGCAGGCGGCTGAAAAATCAACATCCCTTTTTTTGAAAAAATTATCGTCGAGTACCAATCCATCGCTCCCATCGGGAATTTTAAGTCCCCAGAAAAGTTGACTGATCATCGGAAGAGAGACTCCAAACGAAACGTCATTTGTGTCGGAAGAAAAAATAAGGGGACGCGGAGGCCCGGAGCCAAGTAAAATCCCCGCTCCTCTTTTGCGAACGGATTCCGGCCAACTTCCAAAAATTTCCTGATTTCCAAAACGGGTTTTCGCGAAAAGCGTCATGCCCGTTTTATGAATTTCCAAACCTTCCAGTCCAACCGCTCCCTTAAAAATCAAACCTGCAAATTCTTTTACGATGGGAAAATCGCCCGTCACCGCCCCCGCACCCTGACAGGCATAGGCATTATTCAATGTATCAAGAATTTTTTCCTGCAAAAATCCCCCGGTCTGCCGGTCCACCACATTCATGGCATGGCATATCTGATCCATCTTCTCTGAAATTTTTTGCGAGCGATCACAGGTTACAAAAGCTCCCGAGGGGGAAGCGCCGCCCTTAAAGTGTTGCGGCACCAGCAAAGTCGGCATATGCAGACAAGCCCTGCTTCTCTTGTAATCACAATCGGTGGTGGGACTTGAAAGCACGCCACCATTTTTTAAAATCGGGGTGGCATCTAGTTGTTTGAAAACTATTTTGAGGGGAAGCGGATCAATGTCGGGCACACCATCATTGTTCTCATCTTTATAAAGCTGAATTCCCACCGAAAGATCTTCGGCATGCAGAGAAAGTTGCGTTTGCGATTCCGAAAATTGAAATGGAGTGACACGGATGCGACCAATTTGCGGCATTTCCGTCACTTTCATACGCAAACCGGTCAACCCACCGCTCTTACAATAGGAGGGAAGAGCGGGCGGATTTGTCGGTCCATCCTTCTTTTGCACCTCGCCACGACCCACATTTTCTGTCGCTTGCCCAAGCCATGTTTTAAATTTTTCTGAAGCGATGAAAGATTGGAGCGGTGGCATTAAGGTCTGATTGAAAAATCCTT
This sequence comes from Deltaproteobacteria bacterium, assembly GCA_016213065.1. Lineage (NCBI taxonomy): Bacteria > Pseudomonadati > Myxococcota > Myxococcia > Deltaproteobacteria bacterium. The sequence goes on along the minus strand of JACRBV010000144.1, from coordinate 14,445 downwards.
CCGAAAGCCAAAACTGCATGGCATGAGAAAGATTCAAATCCTTGTCCGGACGTATATGACCATTCGCATCAAAAGGACTAAAAGGTTTTCCCCAACCAAAAGGAAATGTTGCGGTCAATTTTTGATCGGGGAGAACGGCTTCAATGGAAACAATGTTGTACCCTTTTTCCGGATTCAGAGAAATTTCGTAAATCCCTTCCGCGTTGGCGCACACTTTCGGAAGCGCATTCGCATTCAAAGAGACATGAACGTTATCCTTACATTTGCTGGAATCCACTCCTTCAATTTTGAATCGAAGGAGAATCGTGGGGTTTTTCGTCTGATCCCAGAGAAAGGGACCGTCGGCAAAAGGAGGCAAAATCTGAACTTGCGAAGTGACTCCTCCCACATTAAAAAAACGGGAAATAATTTTTGGACAGGCAGTGGAATTAAATCCGGTGGCGGCATTACAAATCCGAATGGTCAATTGATTGGTACCGGGTTCCACCGGCACACCCAGTGCAAAACGCCCTACCCCACCCTGCACACTATTTGTTTCGCAACGGACCGTCTTGGGCGGAGTTGTTGCCATCTGGTTTTCCACGGTGACAAACACACCACCCGTGCCCGCACCAATAAAATCACAAGCCTCTTTTGATTCTCCACAGCCAGCCAGCAAATCAAGCACAACGCGCACATGATGCGTTTCTTTTATCGCCTGCTCCGCATTTATATTCGGATCATAGGTAATCACATCTTCTGTTACGGTCGGCGCAATCACGCGGCTGACTCTGGCTAGTGTCTGCACCGACTCGCCTTGCGGACGGGTCGCGGCAATAAAAAGAGTATAAGGGCCCAAATCATTCAGAGGTATGCGCACGGCATAAGCCCCACTCTTCTCAAGACAAAAGTTTTTTTCCGGCGAGAGAGAGGCGTTCCAGCAATTTTCCATCAGAGGAGACGTGAGCGAAATATTTTTTAATTGTTTGGTGTATTCGTGTTGTGTGGCGATGGTGAGCTGGCCCAAGTTGGACGTCTCGAGATTAAGTCTTCCTTTAATAATGACAAAATCTTCTTTAACACTTCCCATGGGAGTGTTGACGCACAGAAAAGAACCCCCTGTTTCGCAAATCAGAAATGGCGTCTTGGCAGGAACAAGACAACCGTTTGTCACGGGAGGAATTGTTTCCGCCGCAAAAAGAGTCAGCGGCAACAAGAGACACAAAATAAAAGAATAGATGCTTTCCCATTTGATTAAGGTTTTCGTGTCATCCCCGCGAAGGCGGGGATACAGACATGCTTGAAACGACTGGATTCCTGCCTTCGCAGGAATGACAGACCTAATCTTAATCAAATGGGAAAGCATAAAAGAATAAATCGTTTTCATATCTGACACTTCTATCTTCGGCTTTTATCAGAAAAAGTTGCGTCGACAAGACGCACCGGGACTTTTCATTTTAACGCACCACGTCAGCCCACTGCATATTTACGCGCAACATTTTTCGTGAAATGCCGAAGACAATACTGTGAGAAGAAATCTTCTTTTTTGTGTTTTGGGCTTCTTGCTCATCTCGTGCGCCGGGACAGACTACACCCCCGTGTATTTCCCGGGGATGAGTAAGACGGATTCTGGATCGAACGACAAGCCCTCCCCCGGCACTTCTCAATAACCCTCCGTTTCGGCCAATTGTGTTTTGCATCTCACGGCAAAATTATGCGTGAAGATAAAAGGGGATGATATTGATGTCGGCACCAAAGAAGGAAAAGAAGTTTGCGCGGACACTCCTCCCATCCCCATCGAACTGCAGGGAGATAAAGCTATCATTAAAGGAAGTGATTTCCCTGACATTCCTGTTCAAGTCAAACTTCCCAGTGGAAATGCGCCGATGACCATCAACGCGAAAGGAAAAAGTGATGGCTCAAAAAATATCGGACAGGGTTTTTGGACACCCGATGGGGAAATTGAAATTCATAATTTTTCTTTTTTCTTTAACATATTGGGACTCGTTGGAGAAATTCCCGGCCTTAATCTAACGACCAATGCCGCGAGGAAACTCCCTCAACTGCCCGCGCTGAGCGGTAGTCCCGCTGATGCCAGCGGAAAAATCACACTCGTTACCGGCACAACACTGGGTTCTCTCTCCCCTGCCGCTGACAAATTTTTGCTGGGAGCTTCCATGCAGGTGGTCTTTACCGGCACACTCGACCCCACCTTGTCGGAATGTTCGCAAAATAATTCCGACCAGAAACGCCAGATCACAATTACAAAAATAAGACTGGGCGCTTCTGGCAAACTTGTCGAAGAAACACTGCCGGAAGGAAATATTCTGGAAATTTCGCAGGGGACTTTTATTGCGCAAGGCCCGCAGGATGTTGGAAGCGACTTTGAAACAACGGCCTACTTCAAGGCAATCAACGATGGAGATAAGTCGGTCAATATTTTGATTCCGGGGCACATGGGTCCGTTCTATCTGACAGCCGAGGGAAGATCACAACGCTCCCTCTCTCCCAAAGCCAGCCTCAAATTCAAAGTTTCCTTTCATCCAACGATTGCAGACACTCCCAAACCCGGAGCCATTCGCCAATCGCTTCGACTGGGAACGGACGCCTTCTATTTAAGCGGCATTGCCATGGCTCCGCAGGGGAAAACAAGTGTCGACAAGATTGATGACAACGGCAAAGTGCAGTCTGCCAACATTGACACGATGGTCTTAAGTCCCCTTTCCGTGCCGGCCGGTTCCGTAAAAGATTTTTTCAAATGCCAAAAAATAAAATGCGGGGATCAGGATACCATCACCCAATGTCAAAAATGTTCCCCTCCAAAATTGGAAGATTGTAATCTGCTTCCGATCAACACGGCCGGAAAACCGATCGGTGAAGTTTCGGAGGCATGCAAACCATTACAGATAGGCGACATGCCGATGATGACCATCGATCTGGCCGGTTCTTCCCAATTACCGATCAAACCATCCAAGCAGACCGTCATCATAAAAAACACCGGCATTGCCAATCTTGACATCAAAAAAATAGGAATTGAAGAACTTCCCGGCTCAAAATCAGTTGCACAGTTCCGTCTTCTTCAGGAAGCCATTCTTGTCGGCGAGAAACTTCCAATGGCCGTACCGGCTGTTTTTCCGGTAACCCTGACCTCTCAAAACGTTTTTGTCACGGTTACCTATCTTCCCACCGACCTGATCGGTTCTGATGGCAAACAGGCAACCACCGGTGTGGACGCCGTTGACAGAGCCACCCTCAAGATTGAAACAAGCACAGGAATCAAATCAATCTCGTTGATTGGCAAAACGCGCATTCAGGATGTTCCCGATTTAAAAGTTTATTTTTACACGGCCACAGGACGCAAAGACAAAGCAAACGATGAAACTTTTCCGTTTGAAGAAGTCACAGCAAACACGGAAGACCTAGCGATCCCGGTGTACCTCAAATTGGCCGACTCCGCGAACAGCGGTTTAAGAATTTCCGACATTTCGCTTGCAGGAAAAGATGCCTCCTTTTTTGAATGGCAGGACACAATGGATAAAGTGAACGGCAGACAACCCGCATCGGGACATGGCAAGCGCTGTTCCGTCCCCACAATCGATTCCACAGGGCACTTAACCGATGAGGGTTTTGATCTGCAATTTGTATCGCTGGGCAATCAGGGTTTTGATCTCAAACCGGGGGCCTACACATTGGACAGTATGCCCCTCTTCGGCTGTGTCAATTTTCACCGAGGCGCGGCGCAAAACGTGAAACAGAGATTGTTTCAGACAGACATGATAGTCACCGCCATCAAACTGGATGCCTTGGGAAAACCCGAGAAAAATTCCGACAACACCTATAAACAGACTCGTTTAACCGTGCATCTGGTGGCGGCCATCGATCCACTACGCGGCAAACTGGTGTTGCGCATCCCACAAACACTCGGCGCCTTCTTTAATCCGCAAGCCCCCGTGTTAACCGCCGGCGCCACCAAAAAGGAGGTCGAATTGCTTATCAAAGAGGGAAGAAGCAACGAAAAGGAATTATTCGTAATGTTGGGCGCTGTCATTCTCGACCCGTTTGATGAAATGGAAATCAAAGATAAAAATGGAAATGTTGTGAGCAAACCCGGAGATGGCATCACGGCTGTTGTGCGCGAACTCGATACCCATCCCGCCAGCATCAATTATGAGGAAGAATATCTGTACGATTATACAGGGCTGTTTCACGATTCCTCTCTCCCTACTGGCAAACAGGGAGTTTTTTACGATTATGATTTTCCGGGACACCCTCTCCCAAATCCTCTCAAAGTCAACGGATGGCGTATTTTTACCGGAGCGCTCTCCTATCCGGGCCCGCTCGATCCGCGCGCTCCCATTAACAGAGAGGAATGTGAAGCCATTGATCCCTGTTCACCGGAGGGTTTGAGAAAATTTTCCGAAAGCGGTCTCGGCCCGGATGGAAAAGGAGCTTGTGCCTTTTTTTATACATCAGGGGGAAGATATGACAGTCCTGCTTTTCAGGCGACCATCAACAATCATCCCGATGATTTCTGTGCTGACCGAGACAAACCACAGGACCTCATCGCACTCAACACGGGACACTATTCTGTCGATGGTTCGATAACTCTGGAAAATTTGGGACTTCGTTTCTGGGGACCAACCTACTTTCACAATCCGGGAGGTCCGCTGGGAAATAAACCTCCGATGGATGAAGTTTTTCATATCGCTTTCACAACAGAGGTACTGAAACCACAATCGAATCCGAAAGATTATAATGTGCTTCCCGATGAAAAACTTGATTTTTCGAAACAGGAACACAAGGTCAATCTGACAGACACAACACTGGGAACACCTCTGTGTCCCCGCAATACATTTAACCGGTCTATTGGCGGTCACAAATACAGTAGCTGGCGCTATGTTGCGCCTCTGATTTCAAAAGATGAAGCCGGGGAAATTCCTGCAGGATGCCCGGAACCGGGGACCCCTTTTACGGGTGGCACTGCTTTTTTTCATGGTCGCCGTATCGACACGACCACCAATATTCTTTCACTTGTTACCTCTGCAAAGTTTGGACCCCGTGAGGATCTCTCGCTTGCGTTTCAGAATGTGCCGATCTTTTTTGCAATGAATGGATGGATTTGCGATCCGCGGGGAGATGAAAAGAATTTTGAAGGCGCTTTGTGTTTCAGTCCGAAATTCAACGACCGCGATGCAAAATCGCAAATTTCAATTCTTGGAGATGAAACCATCGGAGACGGAAAATAAATATGGCAAACGATATTGAATGGGGACTTGGCGGAGGAGGTGGTGTTAAAATTCCCACGCCTGTCACCGAAAGCGGGTATGAAACCACACTTGAAGGCCAAGCCTTCGTTTGCGCCAATATCCGCGACTGCTTCGGTCTGAACCTGCAACTTCATTTCGACCACAGCAATGGTAACGAATTTTTTCAGCCTTCCGATAAAACGAATTTGTTGTTTGGTATCTCCAAACAAAAGAGAGCGGGAGCAACAAGCGATGTCACCAATCTCTATCTGGGAGTAGACAGCACCGATTATGGTTACACTTTCACGCTGGGGCGCGATCTCTTTCACAGGAGTTTGACTTGGAAAACGGGCGAGCACTCCGGTTTTTCTCTCGAGCCTTATGTCCGGCAAACCATCCAGCTCGCCAATGAAACGGCCGAGGAAAATCTTCCGCTCATTGCTTTAAGTGTTGGAGTCAGCGGACAGTTTCACTCATTTGATGACACAACCAGCTTGCCTGATCCCGCACCCACAATGTGGGACAATCTCTTTTTTATGGCAAACCAGCTTCATGGTTTTTCTAGCGATGTCATCACCGCCTCTGCACTCACGGATCCCTCCAAAACCCTGCAAGATTACTCGAACCAGCTTTTTGGATCCTCTGGAAGTCCCTCCACCGCACTGGAAGGATTTTCGTTTTTCCTCTCCCTCACCCAACTAGGCGGAGTTTTTTCCGACGGCGAGGATCAAAGCCTCATTTTGGGGAAAGAAAAAGACACAGGACTTTTGACATTAGCCATTGCGGCAAGAACATTGGGCTCCTTTCTTTACGGAATGGAAGACAAAGGCGTTTCCGGACTTAACACATTGGGCGTTTTGGGAATTGCTCACGCCATGTCCATTCATCCCGGCTCCACAAAAGAAGACGGCGCCGCTTTTTTAAAATATCGTTTTTTACTTCACGGAGCCACATTTCTCGCGGGGCTTTTGGACTCAACGGGAAACACAGGTCAGGCGCTTCTTCTGGGAGGTGGGCAGGCTCTCCTGACCGCCACGTTATCACCGGACCCCGCCAACAACACGCATCTCATCAGCAAAACGAGTTACCTAGCCCAGTATGAAATCAACAGTGACGGAAGCCGTTATTTCGGAGGAAAAATTCTACATCATTCACCCTCCGCAAACATGTACACCAGCACCGCGTTTCTCGTCCAAACCACTCCCATCGTCAATTCAGACACGGTACAAAATGGCATCGATGTTGTAACAGGACGTGATGCCCGGACAGAAGGCGCCAAGGCGAAGTTGATCGCCTCCGCGGGCTATGAAGTAAGCAAAGATCAGTTGACGGGAAATTTAGGATTACGCGCGGGATTGCTTCGCGGAGAGGGTTCTTTTGTTCTGCCCAGTGTAGGCGTTGAAGCCAACGGTCTTTTCAATTTTAGTTCCAACCTCGTTGGAGCCGTAGGTCTTTTCGCAGATTATACAGGTGGTAATCTTGGTGGCGGAGTCAGTGTTGGTTTGGGACTTAGCTTTTAGTACAGCATTCACTAAGTAGGTTGTCATTCCGGAATTTTTGCGGAAGCAAAAATGCTTGTCCCAGCGGTTGTAAGCCGGGATCCGGAATCCAGCAGACTATGGGAGTGGTGGAAAATGCTGAAATTTTCAAATTGTCATTCTGAGCGAAGCGAAGAATCCAATATTATCAAGTAGATCCTTCACTGCGTTCAGGATGACAACCATGAAAAACGCATTTTCCACCACTCCCACTATAAACTGGATTCCTGCCTCCGCAGGAATGACAAAATAAATGGAAAAATAAATGACAAAATAAATGGAGAGTACACTAACGCTTCGGTCTAGCAACGTCGGCTTCCATGGAACGTTTGATCGCAATCACCAGTGAGCGCGCCCTGTTCGCCCACAAATTTCTTCCTGACATATCGAGCAAAATAGCACTGCGAAAATCTTCCGCCGCTTTGCGATAATTTTTGTGACGCAAATAAACTTCACCGCGATTAACAAAAGAGGTGATGTCTTTGGAATCAATCGACAAAGCCACCGTGTATTCAAAAATCGCCTCCACGGGTTTGAAACGCTTTTGGTAAACCGCCCCCATAGCCGCGTGAAAATAGGGATTGCGGTGATCGAGTATAATCAATGCCTGAAAAATTTTTTCCGCTTCGTCAAAACGACCATGTTTTAGTTTCACATGTCCTGCTTCCGCCAGCATATAAAGTTGTTCTTTTTTGAAGCCGCGCAATTCGGCAAGACTGGCCCTGTCTTCCAAAAGGGCAAAAAATTTGTCGATGATACTTTTGCGCCGCGCCGGATTGGGGTCGATAATCTGCGGGGATATTTTGGATATTTCCATTTTCGTCTTTCATGGTCCACGGTCCATAGTCCATAGTCCACGGTCCATGGTCCATAGTCCATGGTCCATGGTCCATAGTCCTCCCCTATCTCGCGGTTGTGGCCTGAATCATACTCTGTTTCGCCTGTCCGATGGTTCTGATCGCATTGCTGACCCAGTCAAGAGTTGTTGCAATCTGGCTCGAAGCTTTTTGCAAATCCATCGTTTCCAACTGCAAGTTAACTCCGCCGCTTCTTGTTTTGCTTTGCACCGACTGCAATTCTTTCATGTAGCCTTTGTCATTGGGATCCATCTTCAAAAGATTTTTGGAAATTTTATCCATTTCCGTATTGAGATGCATAACCTTCTTCCCCTTCCACGAAAAAATGGTTCCTTCCTGCAGAAGGCTCGACTTGGCCGCGGCAATCAAAACATATTCCGGATCCACCTGCCCCGACATCACCAGCGCAATCATCCTCTGCACTTCTTTATTGAGGTCCGCTGTTTTGGAACGAAGTTCCTGCATCATCTGCATGTCAATGGCTTTTGTCTGCAATTCACTGTAAAAATCATTCCACTGACTCAGCGTTTTTTCACCCATCTTCATTACATCCTGTCCGGAACCTTCGGTGACAGTTGCTCTGGCACGCATAGTCCGCATTTCCTGCATGTCCTGTTTAAAAAGGTTGTGATCTTCCGCGCTCAAAGACACTGCTTTAACACCCGCCGGAGAATGTTTCTCCGGCACAGGCGGGGGCAAACTCCCTTCGCCTGCATAAACCTGATAGTCCTGACGAATCTGATTCTGAAAAATGCGTGATTGCGTGGCAAGATAGTCTTCAACCTCCTTGCGATGAACGCCGGAGGTTTTTAAAATTTCATAAATATTACCGTGACGAAGTGCTTCCACTACTTCCGGGTGATCCAGCGTGGGACTTATCGGTCTTTCTTTTTCAAGTTGTGCGCGGATACTATCGACAGCCATGGCCTACTCCTTTTTCCCCGCCTTATTTTTTTCAAGCTGAGCGTTCAAAACACGTGCCCTGTTTGCCCACGCGTTGGTGCCTGAATGATCCAGACGAACCGCCTTTTCAAAATCCTGTTTGGCATTCAATGTCCAACCATGTTTCATAAAAATTTCCCCGCGATTGGTGAGACTCACAACATCGTCGGGAAATAATTCAAGCGCCTGTGTGTATTCGACAATCGCTTCGCCATCTCTTTTTTGGCGCTGTAAAATAGAACCCAACATGGAGTGATAATAGTAGTTGTCCCAATCGAGAATGCTCAAAACTTTGAAAAAGCGTTCGGCATCTTGGTAACGACCCACCTTGAAATGGGTGTACCCCAATTCGGCCATCTGCTCTTTTTGTTCGGGAGTAAAACTGAAAACTTCGTCCCAACCCACTTTCCCTTCCAAGAAACCTGTGATCTTTTTGGCTCCTGCCTCGATTTCTTCTAAAGGAACTCCTTTAAGTCTCTCTTCCAACTCTTTAAAAAACTTCTCAACTTCCGCGTCGGCTTCCTCGGAAGTCAGTAGTTTAGATGGAATATCTTTAGCCATTATGTTGAAATTTAACATTTTTTCACCAGTTCGCCAAGTTTATTTACCGGATCCGGGACTGTTCAAAAAGGTCCCAGACGCGAGGCCGTGAGGAGGAGGCCACCGGAGCATACCTTGATGGTATATGAGGATGGCCGACGACGAACAACGAAGCAGATGGGCCTTTTTCAACAGTCCCCTTATCTCGAGCTCGCGGTTCTCTGTACTCGGCCCCATGCATCCAACACGTTCTTGACGGAGTTGGTCAATGTTTCCACCACTTGGGCAAACTCCTGAAGCATATCGGCCAGCAATTTTTGAGACGTTGCAATTTGAGACTGTTCCGACTGAGTTTTCTGCAACATCTTGGTAAATTCGGTCTGATCTTTATTATCAGTCCCCATTAAAGCATCCGATGCTTTGCGCGATTGGTCTTGTAACTTAATCAGTTGCGTGGAGACCTGAATGTTCTGCTTCGCCTTATCTTTGGAAATAATATAGGTGATGAATTTCATGAACTGATACATGGCACCCAAATCTCCCGACTCGGCCATTCTGGCATAATATAAAAAGAGCATCATAAGACGCTGACCTTCGCGTGTTCTATTTCCAACCTGACCAAGGCCGTCACTAATTAAATTATCCATGTAAAGAGCACGGGCGTAAGCCGCGGAACTGGGAGGATTCAATCCATCAAAGAGAGAACCAGAACCGCTCCCGTTTCCCGTGCCCATGGCGCGCGCACCCGTTCCATTATTACTTCCTTGTGTTCCATTTGTTTGGCCCCCCAAAGGCCCCGAGGAAGAAGAAGTAACCGACGCACGAGCCTCGCCAAAAGCGATGTTAGAGCCACCTGAGCTGGACTCAGGCAGATCACCAACAGCCTTCTTAGCATCTGCAAGTTGTGACTCAGTGACTCCTGCTTGTTGCGCCTTTGTAATCAACGCGCGTAGTTTATTTGTAGCCACTGCCACTGATTGACGAGCTCTTTCAACTGCCGCTTGATCGCTGGCTTTACTAGCAGGAGTTGCACTGGCTAATTTTTGTTCCGCATTTTTTGCTCTATCCTGTGCCGCTTTCAGTTCGTTTGTTGCTTGATTTACATTCTGCAAAAGAATTGTTTTAAGTTGGGCTCTCACTTCGTCTGGGTTCGCATTTCCACCGCTGGCAACATGATGCTGTCTTGCCGCTTCCTCCACCGCATCTTTTAAATCTTTCCATTTATAAGTCTGGCCTTCGAAGTTTACGTCCGTCGCATCTGTAAGAGTCGCGGCGGCTACCGTAGTACCAGTGGTACTATCAATAACACCCGCTTGGACTTCAGTGTCATTAAAGGTTCCATCGTTATTTGTATCTTTCACCTTGTTTGTATCTAACGTTATTGTTCCACCGCTTTTCATAAATCCTCCTAAATCGGAGGTCTTAAATGACCTCGCGCATAAGAGTATTGCAACAGCCATGCCAGATTAAGTGTTTAAGTGCATAAGTGTTTAAGTATTTAAGTCTAATAAAATCAACTAGTTCCAACATTACCATATGGTACCTGTTACCCTGTGGTAAAAAAGTGGGGATTGACCTCCCCACTATTGTGGTAACGGAACCACGGGGTGAGGTTTTTGAAATTCTTCTTCAGGCCGCCTTGTAGAGAACGCGATGATTGTTCTGAATTTCTTCCCAGAGGATACTATCTTTACCCCGTTCAGCGATCTCTTGAGACGTGTAGCCGATAGCTTCGATGGGGGCTTTTAAACCTCTCGTTGCCAACGCCAACAATTCCAAACGTTGTATTGGAGAAATTGAAGCAAAATCTTCTGAAATAATCGCCAAATCTATATCACTCCACTCATCAGCTGTTCCCTTAGCATAAGAACCATACAAAAGAATCTGTTCAGGATGAATCCCCGCCTTGAAAAGAGCGTCAACATATTTCTTGATGACATCATTCAGGTTAAACAATTTTTGAGCCATAAAAATAACTCCTTTGTTTTTTCAAAAATCACTTTTGCATGCTCTGCCGTGTATTCCCGGTAAAATTGGAATAAGTCATCGGGGTAACGTGTACCGATATAGTGGGCATTCAATTTAAGGAGGAATGTTTCTTGTTCCAAAGACAATTCCACTTTTGCTAATCTGGTCAGCATTTCCAGATTATGGGTGCGTGGTGGTATCTTTTTTGTTGTGTGCTGTACAATAGCTTTGAGAATTTTTTCAGTAGCTTGGTGGCATTGGTGACAGGCGTAATAAGGTCGCTGTTTATTCTTGAGAATCTGCTCCGCGAATTCAAGATCATTTTCCGCCAGCGTTAGCCATGTTTCTGTCTTCTTATCCATTGAGTCAATCCTATCAAATTGCATTACATATGGCGAACGCAAAACAAAATGTCCGGTTTCTTTTTTGTCATTCCCGTCCCCGCCTGTGCGAGGATAAACTCCGGCGGGAATCCAGAAAAGTTGAAAAAGCTTGCCCCGTACCGTGATACGGGGACTGGATCCCTGCCTTCGCAGGGATGACAAACTTGTATACGTAAAAACGGACATTTTATTTTGCGCTTGCTATAGCGGAACCACGGGGTGAGGTTTTTGCAATTCTTCTTCGGGGGGTTTTTCTGCGGGTTTTGAAGGTGTCAGAATTTTGCCTCTTAAATCCATAATCACCGCTTTTACATCGCGGTTCGATTCCGCCACATAATTTTCGATCTGACGCGCAATGAAAGCCAGAGACAAAAACAAAAGCAAAATGCCGACATAGCCACGGATATTAAAACCAAGTTCCCAGACATTAATCTGGGGCGCAAAACGATTGGCAACACCCAAAATAATATCGGTAATCAAAATCGCAATAATCACCGGCGCTGAAATTTGAATGGCAATAAAAAAAATCTTGCCCGTCATCTTCATAAAAAGATCCAAAAGAGGAAGGAGGCCTTCCACACTTTCCGGAAACTGGAGCAAAGGCAAAACCTGATAACTCTCGGCGAAAGCCCTGAAAAAAAGACGATGTCCGCCCAACACCAGAAAAGTAACGATGGTTAATTGAAAAAGAAAAGCACCCGTAATTGAAGATTGCTCTCCCAGTTCGGGAATCAGAATGCGCGCAAGCGAAACACCACGCTGGTTATCAATCATCTGTCCCGCGCCCTCAAATCCGTAAAAAACAATGCTCGCGGCGAACCCAATACTCAAACCAAAGAGAATCTCTTTTAGAAACAGGGAGAAGAGTTTTAAATCCTGAATATCGGTGGGGGCGATCTCTTTCGTCACAAGAAGCGGATATAAAAATACGGCAAGCATTACAGAAGCACCAACACGCACATTGCGTGGAACGGGTTTTCCGAAAAGAAAAGGGATTGTCATGACAGCACTCAGAACACGGGCCCAGATAAGACCCGCCATGATCAGGGCGAAGGGAAAGTTGATATTCAACCCAAGTGTTTTAAGATAGGTTTCCATTTTAAAATCAAATATTAAAGATCAAAAACCAAAAACACATATCAAAAATCAAAACCAAAGATTAAAGCTCAAAAATTAAAAACACATACCAAAAATTAAAAATTTTTTATTTTTAATATGTGTTTTTGGTTTTTTATTTTTGATTTTTAATTTTCATTTTACGTACTGCGCAAAATTATCGAATAACCAGCGCGTGAAAGAGAGAAGCTGACCCGTTAACAATTCCGCCGTGATGATGATGGCGAAAACAACGGCAACCAATTTGGGGACAAAGGTGAGTGTTTGCTCCTGAATCTGAGTGGTGGCTTGAACAATGCTGATAATGAGACCAACCACCAACGCAATAAGCACCGGAGGAGCCGTTAGAATCAGCGCCAGAAAGAGGGCCTGCTTTGCGATACCAATAAAATAATCCATAGGCAGAAAAAAATTAAAAACCAAAAATCAAAAATCAAAAACACATACTAAAAAGCAAAAATTTTTTATTTTTAATATGTGTTTTTAATTTTTGGTTTTTTATTTTTGGTTTTTTCATAGATAAGTTTGCACCAAACCTTTAACAATCAGATGCCAACCATCCACCATCACAAAGAGCAAAAGTTTGAAAGGGAGCGACAACGTAACGGGAGAAATTTGAAACATTCCGAGTGAAAGCAAAATATTGGCCACCACCAAATCGATCACCAAAAAAGGAAGAAAGATAATAAAACCAATTTCAAAAGCCTCCGTCAATTCACTCACGATAAAAGCCGGGATGATATTTAAAAAATCCTTTTCTTCGACCTCTTCCGAAACTTTCTGTGTTTTGCGCATTTCAAGCGACAAATTATAGAAAAGTTTTTTCTCCTGCTCATGGGCATTTTTCAGCAAAAAATCGCGCATCGGTTCTTTGCCTTCTTTGACCGCCTTCGCAAGAAGTTCAACGGAGGCCTGCGATAAAAGCGGCTGGTTGGAACCCTGATTGATAACATTGCCGGCAATGTCGTAAATTTTGAGTCCCACGGGCGACATAATGTAGATCGTGAGAATAAGCGCCAAGCCTGTGATAACCACGTTTGGCGGCACCTGCTGTGTGCCCAGAGCATTGCGGATAAGCGATAAAACCACCGCGAGTTTTACAAACGAGGTGGCCATCATGAGAATAAAAGGAACGAGCGACAACGCGGCTAAGACAATCAACAGAACAAGCGGTTTGGAAACTCCCATCCCTTTCATGTCTTGGGCATAAAGTGGCGAGGTAACCAAAATGGAAAAAACCATTCCTCCCAGAATCCAAAGTCTATTGCGAAATTCTTGTTTCACTCTTAGTCCTTTCGAGTTCATCGGGTTTTAATTCCGACAGGCAATGTAATCCTGATTCGGAACCTCCCAACACCAGATATTTTTTCCCGACACGCACGAGATAAATGGCGCGACGAAAATCGAGACCAAAACGATCGATCAATTCAAAATTTCCCGTTTTTTGAAATTTTCTGGCCCAAGAAAGTTTCGGGAGCACATAACGCAAAATCAAAACAGCCGCGACGGAAACAATCACGAGGGCAAAAAGCATTTGTAAAAAGAGATGCGTAAAGTCCATGGGCTATTTCAACATTTTAATGATGCGCACACCTAATTTTCCGTCAATCTCGACTAATTCCCCTCTGGCCACCAGTTTCCCGTTGGCCATCAAATCGACAAATTCGTTGGGGGCCCTTTCCAAATCGATCGACTGCCCCACTTTGAGACGAAGCAAATCTTTGAGCAAAATATTTTTCTTCCCCAATACAGCCACCAATTTCACGGGCATATCTTCGGACATATGAACCGCTTCATCAACAAAATCGCCCCCTTTTACAGCAATCTCCCCTTTCTCAGAGGGAACGCTTTTTTCAAATTCCTCCTTGTCGAGATG
>JACRBV010000143.1 GCA_016213065.1 Deltaproteobacteria bacterium | reverse complement strand
TCAAAAAAGATATCCGTGATTTGGCCCTGATTCGGGATATTCACAAGTTCAACCAGCTTTTGGAAATTTTGGCATCCCAAAGTGGGCAACTGCTTAATGTCGCGGAGTTGTCAAACACCTGCGGGCTGGCAAAACAAACCATTGAACATTATCTGTTTTTGCTGGAGGCGACTTATATTCTCAAGCGGATTGTTCCCTACAGTAAAAATTTGCGGTCGGAACTTTTCAAAACACCGAAAGTTTTTTTCTATGACACAGGGTTAATGCAGATGTTTTGGTTCAAAGGATTGCAAAAGGAGATTTTGGGATCTGTTTTTGAGACGAGCGTTTTTTCCGAACTGGTAAAAAAATACGGGGTTGAAAATATTTCCTTTTGGCGAACCACAGACAAAAAGGAAATCGATTTTATTTTAAGGCAAAAGGAAACTGTTTTGCCCATCGAGGTAAAGTTGCAACTCGCCCAGTTTCAGCCCACAGCTATTCACTATTTTTCCAAAAAGTATTCTATCAAGAAGTACAAAGTTGTTTATCTAAAGGGAGAACCCAAGCACGACTGCGATATTGTCCCATGGCAATTGTGAATTATGCTAACGCAGGTAACGGGTTGCGGCTTTCAGAAAAGTTTCAAAATCAGATAAATCTTTTTTGAGAAAGTGGTGGATGCGTTTGTGATCAATGTCTTCATATAAATGAACAATCCGGTTGCGGAGGCCTACCATATTTAAAAATGCTGTTTCGCGGTGTTTGGGAAGAATTTTTGCATGGATTAAAATGGAAAAAATATCGCGGTATTCCAAAGGGTCCCCCAACCCCTCTTCCGCAATAATATGAGAACCAATATCCAACATGGCCTGAATGGATATCTGAAGAAAACGCTCCGCAACCGCCGTATTAATACTGTCTTTGGTATATTCCGTATAAGACATGTCACCGAATAATTTGAGTTGTTTGAGATTTTTACGAATCCGATTTATTTTGGACTGCAAAGATTCTTTATCAAGGGGTGACATGTTTAAGCCTTTCCTGAAATTGCCCGACTTGCCTGTTCAAAAAAAGATTTTCTTAGATATTGGGTGGCAAGATAGCGCTGGATGGTAAGAAAACGAAATTGTTTAAAAATTTTGCTGTTACGCGCATATAACAACTTGCCCGTATGAATTACCTGCATGCAAATCACAGGAGCCCCCGTGTTGAGTATTGCCAAATCAATATCCTCACGCCCAAGCAGTGACTCCAATCTGGACCAAATATCGGAAATATTTTTAAAATTATATTTGTCGTTGCGAAACAAAACGGCGATATCGACATCACTGAGCGGTTTCATTTTGTCTTTGGCCAAAGAACCAAACAAAAAAACAAGCTCAACCGGCTGGCGTTTAAAAAATCGTTTTAACGCGGGGAGGAGTTTGTCTACTTGTTTCAAGCGGATCTTCGGAGGTTCTGTAAGTGTTGTAATAAACCGCATAAGTATCTGCGATTTAACACAATAACCAGAAAGTAGCGACTACATTTTGGCAAGAAAAATAAAAGTCAACTTTTTACGTATAAAAGTAATCTTTTATATTAGCCAGTTTGTCGGCTCATTTCCTTATTGTGATTACTCCGTCTGGTTCACTAATTTGGCCATATTGCCAATCTACCGAAACAGGCATCGGCGGGTTTAAAGTTTGCGGTAAATGTCGGAGCGGTGGCGAACGCGAAAAATCTGGATTTCATGTTTTAAATCGTTTTTCCAGTATCGAGTGAGCAAAGCGAACGTGAGGGGGAGGTTCCGCCGGCTTTGCCGGTGGAGGGGGCGACGCAAGCCCCTACAAATAGAACTCTGTAATCACCGATTCGAAATTTACACAGTCCTCTCAAATCATCCGGCATTCCTTTTAAGGGATGATGGATGACGTTTTCGGCATGGTTTGCCAGCCACTGAACGCGGCGGAAAATTGTTTCCCGGATAGTTGGTGTGAGATTATCAATGTTTTTTTCGGCGGAGCGAAGAATCAGGGCTTGATATTCCATTTTTTGGCCAGTTCTGAAAGGGGTCTTCCCTTTCCCTGATCTGCTTCAGTTTTGATGCGACGTAGCTCCTCAATAAAATCGGCATCATGCGATATCAACCAATCTTCCAAATCTTCTTTGGAATCAGCCGATTCAAAAACACTCATGGGTATTTGAATGATTTTTTCGTGGGATGCCCGTGTCATGTGTAAAAGGCTAACAGATTTGATACCACTTACCAAGAACCACCTTATGCCGGCACGAAATAGACGTCTGTGGGTTTAACCAAAAAGTAGCGGCTACATTTTGGTCAATATATCATCCGGTTTGTCGGTTCATTTCCGCTTTGAGGGCTCTTACAAAATCACGAATAATGGCTTGTTGGTTCGTCGGCAAAAAAGCGCCAAGTTCGCCGCGAAAATCAATTTTTATTGCATCCTTGATAATTTTATCTTTCATTTCAGAAAGCCGTTTTTTTTGATCGGGAGAAAGCATACCTTTGCGCATCAGAAAATAAAGATCATAGAAGTCGCGCGGTTTCTTGCGTTCCCGAAGGGCGCCAAAAACTTTCTCCTCCACGAGTTTGTTTTGCGGCAGGTGAACGACGGTATAGGTTGGCGTAAAATCACTTGCCACATTGTCCACTTCGCCCTGCCTGTTTCTGCCTTTGCGCGTTGAGACGTTGATTTCTACACTCACCGGCGGGTACTCAGACATTTTAAAGGTTGCCATGCCAAAATATCCTCCAGATGTAGCATATGATTTTGCCCCTACTTCAACTTTTATTCCCACCAACTCCATCTTTGCGAGAACGGCGACAAACAATTCTTCAACAAAAGTTTTCACATGATTTTGCGATACCCCAAAAAGGGAAAAATCCAAATCCTCGGAGAAACGCGGACTGCCATAAACAACACGGAGTGCCGTGCCACCTTTAAAAAGCAATTTTTCCGCTTCCGGAAATCGGTACAGTTCTCCCAAAAACATATGCTGAAAGTACTCGCGCACGATATTTGGGAATACCCCCGTTTGAAACTTTCGCGCCAATTTTTCAAGTGTTTCAAGGGTGATCATGATTTTAATGTGGTTTTTATAATGTTCAAAAGTTTCAGGTTGCCGAATAATTTCGCATATCGCAGGGCTTTTCTCGGATTGATTTTTTCTTTGCGAAAACGGGAAAGCGGTTTTAGACCGTCAAGCAGGCGGAAATAATTTGCGTCAACGAAGGCTTTTTCCGCATCGGCAATATAGAAACCCGTCCCTTTTTGCTTTTGGACATCATAACCGGTGTAGGCCATTTTTTTTATTTTGCGATAGGAAAAAATTTTCCCCAATGTTTCAAACCGGCGGGTGGCCATGGTGGTTACGGAAGTGATTTCATACACTGTCTCCGGAATGACTCCGTGATAGGACAGCGCAAATTCAAGCGATAAATAAGATGGGCTATAAAGCCGGTTCGCCACATAAAGGTCTGATGGCAGTGCATCCGGAAAAGCATAGAGTCCACGCTTCACCTGCAGGATAAACCCCTGTTTCTTGTATCGATGAAGCAACGAGGCCAAAGCGGAGTCAGATACCCCAAAAA
Source organism: Deltaproteobacteria bacterium (assembly GCA_016213065.1). NCBI lineage: Bacteria > Pseudomonadati > Myxococcota > Myxococcia > Deltaproteobacteria bacterium. Next base: position 6,814 of record JACRBV010000143.1, on the reverse strand, counting down.
GTGCGCGGATATCCGTTGCACCAAAAAGACAAAGTCCTTTCGATTTTATTCTTGAGGCAAAAACTGTCTGGTTCACTAATTTGGCCATATTGCCAATCTACCGAAACAGACATAAAATGTCAACAGGCTTAAGAAGTATCACGCCGGCACGAAATACACGTCTGTGGGTTTGAATTCGGATTTGCGGCGGAATTTGGCTTTTACTTTCATGCCCACCCATTTGAGGTTTGCTTCGGCCGGGTCTAGTCCGATTAGTCGGCTTAACATTAAAGTATTGGCCCCTTCGAATTCGATGAGTCCCAATACAAAAGGAGTTTCGTGCAAAAAGGATTCGGCGCCAAAATGGCACACGGTGAAAGAATGCACTTTCCCCTCTTGCGGAAGTTCAATCCAGTCGCAAGGGGCGCCGCATTCCATGCACGCCAATTTTGGTGTAGCGAAAACATAGGAACAGCGGGTGCATTTTGTCCCTAGAAGTTTTTTGTTCGAGAGGCCCGCAAACCACGGAGAATCTTGACCATAGGAATGAATATAATCGACCGAATACGGTTGCTTAATAATGATGGGGGTCAAATCTTTGAGCGATTCGATATTTTTTGGAAACGGTACATTATAGAGAACCGTTCCTTCGGTGGTTTCTTTGATACGTGGTTCTTGGTTCTTAGTTCTTGGTTCTTGGTTCGCCATAATTTACCTCACGGTTTGATAAAAACTGTTGATCATTCGACCCAATTTTTCAATAGCTTCCAAAAAATTGGCCGCCTTTTCTTTTGTAAGATATGATTGTTGTATTGAAAACAACATCTGAGTTTCCAATTCAGCCAAGGATCCTCTGGCAATCAATAAAAATCTTTTTAAGTCCCCTCCGGATTTTCTGCAAAATCCTTCCGCAATATTGGAAGGAACGGATAAACAGGCACGCCGCATTTGTGCTGTAAGTCCATACAATTCCTCTTTTGGAAAAGAAGCAGTTAGCGTATACGTTGTGCCACATAACTCCATGCCTTTTTTCCATATATTCAAATCTTTAAAATTATCTATTCCCATCATAACAATCCAACCAAGAACCAAGAACCAAGAACTAAGAACCAAGAACTTTTTCCAAAATGGAAACGGTTACGTACGTTCCCGTTCCGGCGTGTGAGTGGATCAAACCTTTTTTTGCGTTTTTGATCTGCAATGTTGGGTCTTTAAAATGTTTTGCCACCGTGTTGCTTAATTGCCAATAACCAAACACCGCCTGCATGAGACCCGTGGCGCCAACAGGATGCCCGCATGCGATCAATCCGCCCGAGGGGTTGACTGGACAAACCGGTTTTTCTTTGAGCGGAATTCCGTAATCAATGCCGGACATAAATGTTTTTCCGGAAGCGGCGAGCGCCCCACCTTCTCCGTACCTGCAGAGTCCCAAATCTTCATAGGTTTGAATTTCGGAAGAGGTATACGCATCATGCAATTCGACAAAGTCCAGTTCCTGCAGGGGATCGTTTATGCCCGCATGTTTGTACGCCTGAATGGCGGCGCATCTTCCCGCGCGGAAAGAGTGAATGCCCGGGTATTCCAAATTTTTGTAATCGGATTCTTTTTCAAAAGAGAGAAGCGGGACTTTTTTGCGGGGGCGGTCCGACATACGCATGGCATCGGTGCCGCAACCGATACCGGTGACTTTTACTTTCGGAAGTGTTTTGCCCGCCGCTTTTTCCAGACGTTGAACCCCCTCTTCCGATGCCAACACCACCGCCGCCGCACCATCGCTCATCACGCAAATATCGAGACGGGTTAAAGGCCATGCGACCATCTCTGATTTGCGCACATCGGCAATCGTCAACTTCTGCCGCTTTTGGGCGTAAGGGTTGTGATAGGCATTGCGATGATTTTTAACGGAGATGTGGGCTAACTGTTCCACGGTTGTTCCAAATTCCTGCATGTGGCGCACCACCATCATGGCGTAGTAGCCGGAATAAAAACCGCCGACCGGAAAATCAAAACTGACATCCGAAGCGAGCGCGATAAATTCATTCCCTTTCCATGTCTCCACATGGCTCATTGTTTCAAAACCGTAGACCATGCAGACATCCATGTAACCGGAGGCGATATTTCTCCAACCAGCCTGAAAGCTAAGTCCTCCCGTGGCACCGCCGCCTTCCACGCGGTGGGAAGGTTTGGGACAAAGGCCCAGATAATCCTGCACCATAATTCCCGACATCAATTGTCTTTGGAAATGATCGGAAAAATAAGAAGCTACCGAGCCATCTACCAGAGGAAGAAATTTGGGATATTCTAGCCCTAAATCTTCAACCGCGTAAACAACCGCTTCGCGCACGATGGCTTGGAAAGTTTTGTCGGGTCTTGCTTTGGCAAATTTTGAAACTCCGCCCGCTACCAGATAAACATCTTTCATTTTTTATCTCCTTTTAGTGTGCCTCTAAAAACCCATGAAAATACAATTTGTCATTCTGAGCGAAGCGAAGAATCCACTTTGTCATCAAGTAGATCCTTCACTTCGTTCAGGATGACAATCGGGGTTTTTAGAGGTGCCTTTTACATTTTTGTGGACCCAGTCGACAACGGTTTGGGTTTTTGTTCCCGGCTGAAATAGTATGGCGACTCCCATTTTCTTCAACGCCGCAAGATCGGATTCCGGAATGATGCCGCCGCCAAAAACCGTAATATCTTCCGCTCCTTTTTCTTTCAAAAGTTCCAGCACGCGTTTGAAAAGAACATTATGGGCCCCCGATAAAATGGAAAGCCCGATTGCGTCAACATCTTCCTGAATGGCGGCGGAGACAATCATCTCCGGCGTCTGATGCAAGCCTGTATAGATGACCTCAAAGCCCGCGTCTCGGAGTGCCCGCGCAATGACCTTCACTCCGCGGTCATGTCCATCCAGTCCGGGTTTGCCGATTAAAATGCGAATGCGTCTTTTAGAAGATTTAGAAAATTCCCGGGTCATAATATTCTCCAAAAACACTTTTTAATGTGGATATCATTTCGTTCAATGTGCAGTAAGCGCGTGCGCAATCACACAGAGGATACATGATATTTTTATTTTCTTCGGCCGCTTTTTTAAGCTCCTCCAACGCGTCTGATACTTTTGTATGAGATCTTTTTTTGCGTACCTCCGCGAGACGGCGTGACTGACGGTCCCTAATTTCATCCGAGATTTTTAAAGTTTCGATGGGAGGTTCTTTTTCGAGTTTGAATTCATTCACACCGACGACGATTTTTTCTTTTTTCTCGACTTGCATTTGGTATTTGTAACTCGCGTTGGCAATTTCTTTTTGCGGGTATCCCAGCTTCACCGCCTGAACCATTCCACCCAAGTCGTCAATTTTTTGAATATAAGCGAGCGCCTCTTTTTCCATTTGACTCGTGAGGGATTCAACAAAATAGGAACCCGCCAAAGGGTCCGCCGTGTTGATCACGCCCGATTCATGAGCAAGGATTTGTTGCGTGCGAAGAGCGGTCATCGCCGCCTGTTCGGTTGGCAATGCGAGCGTTTCATCCCACGCGTTAGTGTGAAGAGACTGTGTCCCTCCCAAAACGGCGGCCAACGCTTGAACGGTGGTGCGCACAACATTATTATAAGGTTGCTGAGCGGTGAGAGAGCAACCGGCGGTTTGTGTATGAAAGCGAAGCATCAGCGAGCGAGATTTTTTTGCGTGGAAACGTTCCTTCATAATTTTCGCCCAAATTCTGCGCGCGGCCCGGAATTTCGCAATCTCTTCAAAAAAATCGCTGTGGGCATCAAAAAAGAAAGAGAGCCGTTGCGAAAAACCATCAACATCCATTCCCCTCTCGATGCAGGCCTGAACATAAGCAATTCCATCGGCCAATGTGAAAGCCAACTCCTGTACCGCTGTGGAACCCGCTTCGCGAATGTGATAGCCGCTGATGGAAACCGTATTCCATTTCGGAACTTCCTTCGTGCAAAATTCAATCATGTCGACCACGACGCGTATGGAAGGATCGGGGGGAAAGGCATACGAATTTTGTGCGATGAATTCTTTAAGAAGATCATTTTGAATGGTGCCACCCACTTTGTCCCAACTCACTCCCTCTTTTTCGGCAACGACGAGATACATGGCGAGGAGCACCGACGCGGGACCGTTGATGGTCATCGAAGTGGTAACTTGATCGAGCGGAATACCGTTGAAGATCACTTCCATATCGGCAAGACTGGAAACCGAAACACCGCATTTGCCAACCTCTCCAACGGACCGCTCCTGATCGGCGTCGTAGCCCATCAACGTTGGAAAATCGAATGCGACGGAGAGACCTGTTTGTCCGTGCTCCAATAAAAATTTGTAACGTTTGTTGGTTTCTTCCGGAGTGCCAAAGCCTGAAAACTGGCGCATGGTCCAGAGCCGGCCGCGGTACATTGTTTCATGAAGACCGCGCGTATAGGGAAAATGCCCGGGGTCATTCAAATCTTTTTCATAATTCAAATGGGAAATGTCGTCGGGTTTATAAAGTTGCTTAATGGGGACCGAAGAGAGGGTGGTAAATTTGTCGCTGTGTTCTTTCATGGGTTATTGGTACTTGGTTCTTGGTTCTTGGTACCAAGAACTAAGAACCAAGAACTAAGTACTAAGTACTAAGAACTTATCTCCCTCAACACCTCTCTGGCAATCACGAGGCGTTGGATTTCACTGGTGCCTTCATAAATTTCGGTGATCTTGGCATCGCGAAAGTGGCGTTCCACGGGATATTCGCGCATGTAACCGTAACCGCCAAGCACCTGCACCGCGTCTTTGGTGACGGAGGTGGCGGCTTCGGAAGCAAAAAGTTTTGCCATGGCGGCTTCTTTTGTGAAGGGTAATCCTTTGTCGCGGAGCCATGCCGCGCGCCAGATCAGCAAGCGAGCGGCATCGAGTGATACGGCCATGTCGGCCAATTTTTGTTGGATCAATTGAAAATGAGAAATGGTTTGACCGAAGGCTTCTCTTTCGGTGGCATACTTGCGTGCGAAATCATACGCCGCGCGCCCGATTCCCAGCGCCTGTGTGGCAATACCTACGCGTCCGCTATCCAGTGTGTTCATGGCAATTCTGAAACCCTCGCCGTCCTGACCGAGACGATTGGCCGCGGGCACTTCGCAATCTCCCAATATAATGGAAGATGTGGAGGAACCGCGGATGCCGAGTTTCTTTTCCACTTTTCCCACCGAATAACCTTTGAAATTTTTCTCAACGAGAAAAGCGGTAATCCCCTTATGACGTTTTGATTTGTCCAGCGTTGCGAAGAGTATCATGGCGTCGGCATGAGGGCCGTTCGTGATAAAATTTTTGGTTCCATTTAAAATATATTTGTCCCCTTTGACCGTGGCCGTGGTGATAAGAGCCGCCGCATCAGAACCGGAAACTGGCTCTGATAAGGCATAGGCCCCGAGTTTTTTCCCCTGAGCAAAATCCGGAATATGTTTTTTCTTCTGTTCTTCCGTTCCAAATTTGAGAATGGGACCAATGTAGAGAGAATTGTTGACGGACATGGTCACGGCGGTGGAGGCGCAAGCGGCCGAAATTTCTTCGAGCACCAAAACATACGAGAGCATATCGAGACCGGAACCGCCGAATTCCTGAGGACACATCATCCCCATGAATCCAACCTCGGCCATTTTTTTGATATTCTCCGTCGGAAATTCCGCTTTTTCATCGAGCGCTGATGCCTTCGGTGCAATCTCTGTGTCGCAAAAATCCTTCGCCATCTGGCGAATCATTGTGTGTTCTTCATTTAATTGAAAGTCCATGTAACCTCTCTGTCATTGAGAACAATTAGAACACATCTCATAAATGACTGTCATCCTGAACCCTTCGCCACCATTGTCATCCTGAGCAAAGCGAAGGATCTCCATTTGGCTCAGTGTAAACTCCGTGAAGGATCTACTTGCTAAACAATTGGATTCTTCGCGGAGTTTACCCTGAGCCCGAGCAGATTCTTCGCTTCGCTCAGAATGACAAAGCAAAGGGCTCAGAATGACAGCCTCCGTAAACAGCTTATGAGATAGGCTCTATGTATATTTATAAAATCCTTCGCCTGATTTTCTTCCGAGTTTTCCCTCTTCCACATATTTTCGAAGCAGTGGGCACGGTTTGAATTTGTCCTGTTTCAAACCTTTGTGCATGACTTCCATAATAAAAAGACAGGTGTCGAGTCCCACAAAATCGGCGAGTGTTAAGGGACCCATCGGAAAATTACAACTAATCTTCATCGCCAAATCAATCTCTTCCTTGCTGGCCAGCCCTTCTTGCAGACAATAGACCGCTTCGTTAAGCATTGGAATTAAAATGCGGTTGACCACAAAACCCGGACTGTCTTTCACCGTGACTGGTGTTTTGCCAAGTTTCTTTGTCAGCTCAAGGGTCGCTTGATGCGTGGTATCGGAAGTTTGTTCTCCGCGAATTATTTCCACACACTCCATCAAAGGAACCGGATTCATGAAATGCATACCAATCACTTTGTCCGGACGTTTCGTCACTTCCGCCAACAGAGCAATGGGAACTGACGAAGTGTTCGTCGCCAAAATCACAGTAGGTGCAAGCAGTTGGTCCAACTCCCGAAAAATTTTTTTCTTCAAGTCGGGATTTTCGGTAACCGCTTCAATGCAGAAATCGGAATTTTTTAGATTGGCGAACTGGGTGGTGATATTCAAATTTTTAATCGATTTTTCAACTTCGGCTTCGGTCAATTTTCCTTTTGCGGCCAGCTTCTTTAGAGACTTCTCAGTGTTCTCGCGGGCTTTTTTAAGTTGGTCGTTAGCAATATCAAAGAGACAGACTTCAAATCCGCTCATGGCGCAAACTTGCGCAATGCC
>JACRBV010000142.1 GCA_016213065.1 Deltaproteobacteria bacterium | reverse complement strand
TTAGGCTTATAGAAGATCCAAGGCGCTTGGGTCGTGTTCCCCTTAAGGACATAGAAGTCGCCCTTGAATCTGCCGAGAATTTTCGATCTATGGTTGGTATCGCAACCAACGTGTTTGGAATTCTTGGGCAGCGAGAAGGAATGAATTACGCAGAATCTGTAAAAACAGATAGCCAATTTCTCACTCAGCAAACTCCTTTGCTTTGGCTTTTTGGATCCAGACTCGATTCGTTCCGCGCGCGCCTTGCCAAAGCCCCCCTTGCCTTTGTCCTTTTTGCGAATCGCCTCGATCATGAAAGGCGAATGATATTTTTGATGATGATCTGGCGGTACGGCTGGAAGGATAGGGATAAGATGAAAAACGAAGCTATGGAGAATTTCAACGCCGCGATAAAAGACAAGCGGCTCATTGGTATTGGCGACCGCACTGGATCTGCGCCGGAATTTATTGAAATCCAGATTGCCGATCATGGCCCCGTGCTCAAAAAACCCGTCGAAATAAAAGAAGCCGAAAACAGAGGTACAAAAGAGAAGACGCCAAAGAAAGGCAAAAAAGTGGAGGCCGATTATTTCGACAACTCGAATGCGCCTTACAGAATTAGCTTCGAGTGTTTTATTGACATAGCCCTTGCACTCCACGTCCAGCGCTGGTCGCCAAAAATTTCTCGCGCGTTTATGGAGATTAACCGTGACGGAAGATACGACGACATGTTTAGCAATGCGTATATATCATTGCAAAACACATATCCGGATAAGTTGAGGACCGTGTGGCATTCGATGTTTGAAGGATCTCCTGACGAAGAAGTAGAGCGACATTTTATAACGAAAGAAAAAAGACTCTCCCCCGACATAGTCAAAATCCTTGACGACATCAACCGCCGCCACCGCCGTAGGCGTTTCGCTAAATTATAAATGGCCACATCTGTTTTTTTTAAACCGTTGAATGCGCACGAATCCAAAGCTTGAAAAGCACATCCTGAATCTCCCAATTGTTGTTTTCTTTGCTTAGAAAATCCTTTTCATAAAGAATCTTCAATGCCTTTTGAAATGCGGACGCCGATGAGAGCCCGAATCTTGAAAGATATTCGGACGAAAAAATTTTATCTTTCTCTTTTTTGTTCGCAATGGCAACGAGCGCCTGTTTCTGTGTTGTGGTAATCATGTCCCACGTGTTTTGAAAGGCGCTCGTTTCTCTCGCAAGGACCGTTTCCATAATATCCCTAAAATGAACGAGCCCTTTTTCATCCACTTTTTCCCAAACTGCATGACTGATCATCTGCGTGTAATAGGGATGGCATTCGCTTGTGCTCAAAATTTTTTCGATAATCCCGTGGTCAATTTTTTTGCCGCTTGATTCAAATCGCTCGCTGATAAATTTCGAAAAATCGGCATGCCCTATTTTCCCCAAGGGAAAATGTTTCGCGCTTCGATAAAATGGCCGGGTTGGATTGGAAAAGATGTCATGAAGAAGGTGTTTTTTGCTTCCCATAAAAATATAACATATGTTTCTGTGCCCCTGTATGATGGTTCTCAATTTCCGTTCCAGTTTGTCCGTCGGAAATTGTCCAATTTGCTGGAATTCGTCGAAGACAATCACGCCTTTTTTCTTTGCCCGGACAAAATACCGATAAACGGCCGTAAGCATGTCTTCAATGTCCGGAATGGCTGTCATGTTATTTTCAACCGCGAATGTGAAACCGGCTGAACCGTCCTCCTCCAGAACAATTTTTGGTCTGAGTTTTAAAAGATTTTCCTTGAACCACGAAAGGATTTTTTCAACAGGACCACGGATGGATTCCGCAACAGCCCGTGCCAACAGCCTTGCAAAATCGGCCTCCGTGAGCGCGGAGAAAAGGTCCGCATAAACACAGACAACCCCCCTTTTTTCTGCAAGGGATAGTATGGTTTGAACGAGAGAGGTTTTTCCATAGCGACGCGGCGAAAATATAATTAAATTTTGTCCGTCTTCAATGTCCCGCAAAAGTTCTTTTATTTCAGCTTTACGATTGCAGAATGTTTTGCCGCCAACCTTTTCTCCGAAAATAAATGGATTATCAAACATGGTTTCAAGGCTACCAAATTATACCAAAAAGCTCAACAAAATTATCTTTTTGGCGTAATATCCATTATCCCAAAAGGGATATCCCTTTTGGTTAAAAAACCGGTGGGATGGACATTCCTTATAAAATAAAACAAGCGCGTACTGGGAGGCTCCTCAGTACGCGCTGTTGGCACTCGTTTTACGCACAAATTATTTTGTGCGTATCAATGCTCCGTATCCATTGCTCCCATTGGCCCCGGAAAAATAAAGTTTGTTTTGTAGTCCGGTGATTTTGTAGAAACGTGCTGAACTCGGCAATGTTGAAGCGCTCAGTGAACCCGAAAAATTAGAAACAGGCACACCGCTTAAAACGGTGCCTCTGTTGTCGTCTGAATTACAACGGAGACAAACGCCACCCCAGTTTCCGGTCACCGAATCCTGAACGCGTGGTTGATAGGTATAACGACGATCTTGAGAAATGCCTCCGTCCGTAATTCCCAGAGCGACACTCCATCTCAGAAAGAATTCCCCGAATTGATCAAAATCGCTGGCGCTTCCGGCAAAAGCGGTTTCGATATTCCGAGTGCCGACCTGTGAAGTCTGAATCATGTTTTTCATGAATTGACCGGCATTGCCACTTTGTTCATAGAGATAACGCATAAAGAGATAGGCGGCTCCTCTGGCGGCAAGGCCCGGAGAGCTTCCGGCAACCAGAGAATAAGAAGAAGGGCTGTTCAAAAAGATGCCATAGCGCGAAGGATTTTCCTGATTTTGTCCCATCAAATCTTCTGCCAAATGAGACATGCCTTCGTTGAGCCATGCCTCTTCGGCAAGTCCTTTGTTGACAAAGACATGTTGGTTGTAACTGATGGCGTGTTGAAGTTCATGGGGAAGCACGGCGAGAATCAAATTGGAGAGAGCAAAAGATTTGGAAACAGGGACTCCATAAATACCGTTTGGATCCGGAACCATGATGTACAGAATTTCCATATTATTGCTGGCTGGGTTGGAGCTGGTTGCGGGATGTAAATCAATCGAATTGAAAAAACCTGTGACAATACCTCCGCCCAAACCACCGAGATGATTGACTTGCGGAGTTAGAAAAACAACTATCTTTCCATCACCATTGACGTCCGAAGCAGAGCCGAACAAAGCCTGTTCTTTTGTAACAGTTTCATCAAATTGGGTGCACAATGCACCTACTTCCTTGGAAGAGAGTATGTCGGTGGTGACGCGATCATCGACATAAAATACGACATTGGAACCAACACATTCTGCAACACCATTGACTGTAACATAACTTGTTGCGGAGCTGAGGCTGGCCAAAACCTTGAAAGACTGAGTGGAACCTTCGGAGATAGAGGGACTTGCGCTTTCCACCGATTTTGAAGCTGAGAAAGAAACCTCTTTTGGCATCTCCAAACCATCTTGCTCTCTTTCGCGCAGACGAAGTACTTCGTGAAATATTTCTGTGACATCGTTGCCCTCTTCAAGAGAATTCGTGGGCTGGCTCACTTCTTTTGACACATCCAATTCCGGTGCCGACAAATCACTGCTCAATTGAACATTGAAACTTTGTTGTGTTGCGGAGGTGTTGGCAATGGACAAAAGAAATTCTGCGTTGGCATTGACGCCGCTGAAATCAACGGAACCTTGCAGAGCATTCAAATCGAGATACATCAAATCACCCACGTTCAGTTCTTTGGGTGAAGAGGAGGTGTTGGTGATGGTTACGCCGCTGGTGTTACCTGAGGAGCCTTTGGTTTCTTGACTGGGTAATCCTGCAAGGGGGGTGACGGCTTCGGAGGTTGAGCTGGAAGCACTACCGCAACTGATTAAAAGGAGAGAAATGAGGAGGAGTGTGGAAACAGCAACAATCTTCTTTATCTTTCTTCTTCTTTGAAACTTTTGATTGGTAACCATTGGATTCCCCTCTCTTTCTTGACTCGAGCCTAAGAAGAGCAATCCACGTGCCAATCAGATCATTTTGGTAAAATTTTTATAAAACTTTTGTATTTCAATGAGATAGGAGTATTAAAAAAAATGAAAAATGGAATTGGATGGGTGAAAAAATACTTCGTTGACAAAAAAATCCTTTCTCAAAAGATGAATGGGATGTTAAGTATCTATATTTATCAAGTAATTAGCCTGTTAATTATAGGTATAGGATGGGGTTAAAATGACCCATCTTTACCATTTCGGCGCTTCCAGATATGAACCGTGGCAAGGTGACAAAGATAAAACGCTATTCCGACCTCTCTTCGTGGCTCAAAAAGCAATTTAACTGTCGTGTTTTTAAGGTCAGTTTGAGTGCTGTTACTACCTGTCCCAATATTGATGGCAGTGTCGCGAGCGGGGGTTGCACTTTTTGCAACGATGTTTCCTATGCCCCCAATTCCACAGGGAGAAGAAGTAAAACGATTCCAGAACAATTACAGGAAGGGATTGAATATATTCAGAAGCGTCATCGCGCAGGCAAATTTATTTCCTACTTTCAAAGTTTCACGAGCACCCATGGTGATCCAAAATCTCTTTTGTCGAAATTCAGAGAAAGTTTGGATCATCCCGATGTGGTCGGTTTTGCCCTTTCCACGAGACCCGACAGCGTTGATGCCGATTGGGCAGTAAAACTTCAGGAATTGTCCGAAGGAAAATTATGTTGGATTGAAATGGGATTACAAACTTCCAATGATGTAACTTTATCCCGCATTAACCGCTGGCACACGCGTTGGCAATTTGGGGAAGCACTGAGAATTTGGAAAAAACATTCTTCCATTCCTGTTTGTGCCCATGTTGTGTTGGGACTTCCCCAAGAAACGAGAGAGGATATTTTGGAAACAGCGCATTATTTGGCAACACAACCAATCGATGGGATTAAAATTCACAATTTACATGTCGTGAAGGGGACCGTTTTGGCGGAGGATTATCAAAAAGGGGTTTATGAACCGCCGACTCTGGAAAAATATGCCGATTGGGTCGTTGATTTCATGGAACACACCCCTCCTCATCTGTTGGTTCATCGCATGAATGCGCATGCGCCGCGCCAATTGACGCTGGCTCCTGAATGGTCCGTCAATAAATTGGGTGTGGTGAATGCCGTGGAAGAAGCGTTGGAACAAAGAAATAGCTGGCAGGGAAAAGCATTAGGTTTTCAATTCGGAGAAGTTGTCATCCCGACGAATGAAGGATTTTGAACTTCCTTGGCAAAACGAGAAGCGGCAATCGCGAAAACCAGAACAGCAATCCCCATGACTAGACTGTCAGTTGGATGCCAGACACCTCCCGCGGGAATTTTTTTGTCGAAGATAAAGGTCAGGAATGTCCAACTGTTATTAATAAGATGAGCAATCATCGAAAACCAGAGATTGCCGCTTACTTTAAAAAGCCAGCTCAAATAAAGTCCCAGCAAAAAATAAAGATGAAGATATTGCGGAACACCGTGGATGAGTGCGAAACTGACCGCGGCGAAAAGCATAGCACCATTGACCTTCCAGCGATGAGCGAGAGTATTCTGCAAAAACCCGCGAAAAAAGAGTTCCTCGCAAAAAGCTGGGGAAAGACAGATCAAAAACCAGCGCCAAAGCCCATCGCCAAAAGAATGGATGCTCATCAGTTGCTCGAGTGCTATTTTAACAGCCGGATCGGGAGGGAGAATTTTTTCGCTCAAAAAAAGAAGATAGTCGACAATCACCACCATGGAAAACGTCATAACGAGCAGAAGAAAAAAATTATTCTTTTTAACGGGTCGAAAAGGAAAGAGTAGAGAAAGTTTGGATTTACTTTTCCATGCAATGAAGAGGGACATGCCCGCAAGAAAGCCCCATTCATTGAGGATCACACCCAAACTCAACGAAATATGGATGATGAGGTAACTGCTGGGCCATTGAAGCAATGCCAACAAAAAATAGCCCGCGAAGGCGACTTTTGCTTTGGGCCAGTTTTCCTGTGTTGACAACATCTTGTTTTCTCCAGCATGAAGCAGAGGTGAAGTCCACTGTAAAACGGGACCATGGACTATGGACCATGGACGATGGACCAAAAATGGGGAGGCTTTTGGCTTGGTATGATGCGAACAAGCGCAATTTGCCATGGCGTGTGAAACCTCCCAATCCTTATCACATATTATTGTCTGAAATCATGTTACAGCAGACGCAAGTTGAAACGATGCTTCCCTTTTATGAGCGGTTTTTGACGCGTTTTCCCACATTGAAATCTTTGGCCAAAGCTTCCATTGAAGAGGTGTTGATGCTTTGGTCGGGACTTGGATATTATTCACGCGCGCGCAATTTACACGCGTCCGCGCAAAAAATTATTTTTGAATTGAATGGAAAATTTCCCGACACGAAGGAATCCTTGTTGGAGTTGCCGGGTGTAGGCGAATACACCGCCTCTGCCGTTGCCAGCATTGCTTTTGAAAAAGCGGTTGGTTTGGTGGATGGAAATGTAATCCGTGTTTTAACGCGTCTTTTTGCGCTGAAAGGAGATCCAAAAGCCAAACTACTCAAAAAAAAATTATGGAAGCTGGCCAACAAACTGGTTATCCAATGGGGAGGAGGTCAAGGTCCGGCTTTGCCGGGCTGCGAAGCAAACTCGAAGAGTTTGCGGAGTAAAAAGAAACCGGGAAATTTTAATCAGTCCATGATGGAATTGGGGGCGACAGTTTGTTTGCCATCAGCTCCCAAGTGTTTGGGTTGTCCTTTGCGAGATGAATGTTTGGCGTTTGAACAAAAAACAATGGAGGATTACCCCACTCCTCAAAAAAAGAAACCGACGCAAAAAATTTCTGTGACAGCGGCGTTGATTCAAAAAAACGGTTTTTATCTGCTTGCAAAAAGAAATGGGAAAAAGCATTTACAGTCGATGTGGGAATTTCCGCGGTTTGATTTGGAAATAGGATTAGGTGTTCAACAACAAAAAGTTTTTCCGATTATTCATCATTCCATCATGAATCAGCGCTTTTATGTGACACCCATTTTGTGTTGTTATCAAAAGGGTGAACCGAAAAAGAATGATATTTATGTCGATTATCAATGGATCAAACCCGGAGAGTTGAAAAATTTTCCAACTTCCTCTTTAAATCATAAAATATGTTCCATCATTTCCTGACAATCTGGTTCGGGTTTTTGCTGAAATGGCATTACATCGGTGTTGTGGTATTGATGGCTATTGAAAGTACGGTTGTTCCCATTCCCAGCGAAATCATCATTCCGCCGGCGGCTTACTGGGCCAGTCAGGGTGAACTCAATTTTTGGGGAGTCATTATTGCCGGAATGATTGGCTCTTATCTTGGTTCAATTCTCTCTTATTTTGTAGCTCAATGGCTTGGACGACCTCTATTATTAAAATACGGGAAATATTTTTTTCTCCCACCGGAGAAATTGGATTTTGCCGAACAATGGGCAAAAGAATATGCGGTCGGTGGTATTTTTCTGGCACGGATGTTGCCGGTCGCAAGGCATCTTGTTTCCATTCCCGCCGGTCTTTTGAAAATGGATTTCAAAAAATTCAGTCTTGCAACGCTTGCGGGTTCCGCTTTTTGGTGTGCCGTGCTGGCTTGGTTTGGAAAAAAGGTGATCGGAGATGAACCAACACTTTTACAAGATCCGGCAGTGATGGCGCATGTCTTAAAAGCAAAACTTATTTATTTTGTCGGAGCTGTTCTTGTCTTCGGCACCCTTTATTTTTTTGTGATGTGGCAAAAAAAACGGATTATTTCTCAGAGAGAAAAAGCGGTTGGTTGATATCCTTTTTCAGTGGCATGGACAGTGGCGGCGGCCATGAGCGGGCAGTGTTCAAAAACAAGAACCCAATTTTCCTGCGCGGCGGCAGACAGAATCTGTTTTTTTTCTTTCATCGTTGTGAGGGGGAAGTTATCATAACCCATCACCCATGGAATTCCAAGATGAGGTGAAGTTGGAATCACATCACCGCAGAAAAAAAGTTTATTTTTTCCGTCATCCAACAGTGGAAGTTGAATTCCTTGTGTGTGTCCAAAAAAACGTTTTACGTGAACGCCCGGAAGAATTTCTTTTTTCCCGTCTACAATTTTTAAAACACCCGCTTTTTGAAGCGGCTCCCAGTTTTCTTTAATATAACTTGCCCTGTCTTTTTCAGTTGGGTTGGAGGCCCACTCAAGATTTTGTTTTTGTGTGTAATAAGTGGCATTGGGAAAAGCCGGAATCAGTTTGCCCGTTGTGTCCTGAAATGTTGACCCTCCGGCATGATCGAAATGAAGATGCGTTAAAATAACGTCAGTGATTTTGGAGGGGGTTAAATGGTGTTCAGCCAAGGCTTTGTCCAATGTGAACTGAGAATAATCGAGACGATAAATTTCACGCATCTTTTCATCCCACTTCGTCCCCATTCCGCAATCAATCAGAATGTTGCGCCCATCTCCTGTTATCAACAAACAGCGCAAGTGCATGCCGATCCGGTTTTTTTCATCCGCCGCGATTTTTTTTCCCCAGAGTGTTTTGGGAACAACGCCAAACATCGCCCCGCCATCTAGTGCGAACGCGCCGGTTTCGAGAATGTGGATTTGATAGGAACCAATTTTCATTTTATGGAATGCAACTTGCTCGGTATTAATTCTTTGAGGGAAGTTGTATCGCAGGCAGTGCGATTTTTCCAAAACATTTCCAAAACTTTTTTTACTTCTGGTTTGTTGGAAGAGATGAATCGAATAAATGCCAGAAGATTGGCTCCAGTTTCAGAACTGACAAGATGTTCAATTTTGCAGGTATCGACTTCGGCCTGATACGGATCCACTTTGAGAATGTTCTGAAAAAAACGTTTCAAAACAATTTTTTTCCCAATGATTTCTTTTGCCAACTTTTGACCCCTCGCCGTGATTTGAAGAAACTTGTTGGCGTCTTCCTTGAGAAATCCTTTTTCAATGAGGGCGTGAAGGCCCATGGAGGCGCTTGACCGCGCAATACCCAATTTTTTCGCGACACCCGAAGATCGGGCATAACCCTGTTCGCCAATCAAATCGTGGACCGCAACGAGATAGTGCGCCGCACTGTGTGTTAATTGATTCGCCTCAAACTCTTTCCAAAGTTCCATAATATCGGGGGGAACGACTCGCCACTTCGTGGCTCCTTCCCCCCGTACCCCTTTCATTCGCACCGGCAAAGCCGGATGCTCATTCACATAGTTGTTAGTCGGTACTTACAAGCAGAAGCTCTGTCAAACAAAAAAACCATTTGATGGATGACGGGTGATCGCCGATGGACTGTCAGCCCGATCTTTCGGGAGGGCGTGCAGTCCAGCGGCGAGCAGGACCCGTCATCCATCAAATTGTTGCTTATTTATTCGGTGTTTATACGCAACTATGATGCTTTACTTATAGAATGCATTTCAATTACTGAATTTAGCGGCTGATTTTTCACTCTATTTTTTGAGGTCAAAAATGGAAAAAATAGCGTTTTTTCAAGCAGTTACATAGGAAATTTCTTGACGGGTGGTGGTGGATAGTTTAACTTTCCCAATAAGTGGGGAAAAGTGGGGAATAATCACAACTGATTGAAAACACTATGTTTAGAGGTACATTTACCTATGGAGTGGATGGAAAAGGGCGGGTCGCCATCCCTTCCAAATTTCGTGAAATTTTAACGACCCAATTTGATGAACGTTTGATCGTTACACATTTCGATCAATGTTTATGGGCTTATCCGGTCCCCGTCTGGCAGGAATTTGAAAAGAAAATAGCAAATCTTCCTCAATTTTTAGAAGAGGTCAAAGCGTTGCAAAGAGTTTTTATCGCGTCTGCCGCGGAATGTCCTTTGGATAAACAGGGGCGCATTCTTCTTCCCTCCGCATTGCGTGATTACTCTGCGATCGGCAAAGAAGCCGTGGTGGTGGGGATGACACAACGAATTGAAATTTGGTCGAAGGAGCGTTGGGAAAAAGTTTTTGAAGCGTCGCAGGAAAAACTTGAATCGATGCAGGAAAAATTAGCGGAACTTGGATTGTAAAGGAGAGAGCCATGTTTGAAATCAAGCACCTCAATGATGTTCTCGTGATGAATGTAACGGGAGATTTGGAACGAAATAATTACCGGCAGTTTGATTCTCTTTTGGATCAGGCGATGCAAAACAAATCAGAAAGAGTTGTTCTTGATCTCTCGGGTCTTGCACACATCGATTATAAATTAGTTCCGCATCTTGTCGAACGAGTTCATCAAATTGAAAAGCAGGGCGGTGAAGTAAAGTGGGCCGGTGGCAATGATTATATTTCCAATATTTTTAAATTCATGGGTTTTGAAGAAGAGGTTTACCCTTCCGTGGAAGATGCTGTGATCAGTTTTGCTCCCATTTCAGAGGATGAATGGCAGTAACGGTTCATACACCGGTTCTATCGACGAAGTCGGTTGGTCTTGCAGACCAAAGGACAGGTGGTGGGGTAACGGTTCACACACCGGTTCTTTTAAAGGAATTACTGGAATGTTTGGCGCCGTCATCTGAGGGAATTTATGTTGATGGAACGTTGGGTGCCGCGGGACACGCTGTTGCTGTGTTGGAAGCCTCGAATCCATCCGGTGTTTTGATTGGTTTGGATCAGGACGAGGAGATTTTAAAGATTGCAAAAGAGAATCTCAAATTTTTTGAAAATCGCGCGCGAATTGTCAAAGCCAATTTTTCAGACATTGCGGGTGTTTTAAAAAAACTGGATTTCGAAAAAGTAGATGGGATCTATCTCGATTTGGGAGTTTCGAGTTTGCAATTGGATCGTCCCGAACGGGGATTCAGTTTTCGGGCGGCAGGTCCCATCGATATGCGAATGGATCCCGCGACGGGAGAATCGGTTCTCGAAAAAATCAGAAAGAGCGACGAGAAAGAACTGACACAAATTTTGAGAGAGTACGGTGAAGAGAGACTGGCACCCAAAATTGCAAGGGCTCTTTTGGAAAAGATAAGGAGGGGAGAATTGCAGACAACACTGGATGTTGCCACGTCTGTTTTTAATATCTACCCCCCAAGACAACGTTACGGAAGAATTCATCCGGCCACCCGCACTTTTCAGGCTTTGCGCATTTGGGTGAATGATGAACTGGGTTCTTTGAAGCGATTCCTTTCGGCCGCTCCTGCTCTTTTAAAAGAAGGCGGGCATTTGTGTGTCATGAGTTACCACTCTCTGGAGGATCGGATTGTGAAACACACTTTTCGCGATCTTTCAAAAAAAGGTTTTAAAATTTTGACAAAAAGACCGGTGATCGCTTCGAAAGAAGAAATTAAAGTAAATCCAAGATCGCGTTCGGCAAAATTGAGAGTTTTATTATTGCCACCCTCCCCCCAGCCCCCCTCCCCTCGAGGGAGGGGGTAAGGGGGAGGGGGAATGTGTGAACCTTTGTAGAATTATATTTTTCTGTCATTCCTGCGAAGGCAGGAATCCAGACGTCGTACCGACGAAAGTCGGGAACCAGTAATAAATAACTGGATCCCCGCTCCCTGCCTACTACCTGCAGGGACAAGCTTCGCGGGGATGACATGTCTGTGGTTTTTCATTGTTATGTCGCGAAAAATTTTCTTGAGCGCAATCGTTTTGTTTTTGGCTCTTTTGTATGCGTGGTCGCGTATCAAGGTGATTGAACTGGGTTACGATGTTTCAAAAACCAAAGGAGAGATTGCCGAAATGACGCGTGACAATGCTTTATTAAAATCAAAAGTGGCTCAGGCCAAGTCGACATCACGGCTGGCCGATTGGGCCAAAAGACTTGGACTTGCTTCTCCGGAAGCCGGCAAAGTTTTGTTTATACAACAATGAAAAAGGAAAACGATGAAAGTTCGTTTTACGAACCCGGCGCTGACAAAAGAGGATAAATCGAAGAAACGTCTGAAGTTTTTTTACCTGGCACTGTGTTTTGGATTTTTGATGATCATCGGGAGGGCGGTTGATTTGATGCTACAAGACAACGAAAAATTGGAAGAGATTGCTTTGCGACAATACCGGGCCGCTATCCAGCAGGCGAGTGACAGAAGCCGCATTCTGGATAGAAAGGGTCAGGAGTTGGCGATCAGTGTGCCCACTTGGTCTCTTTATGTAGATCCAAAACATTTGAAAAATGGCGCGCAAATGGCTCAGTCTCTTGCGCCTGTTTTGGGTGTGTCGAAAGAATCATTGCTTGAAAAATTTAAGGAAAAGAAAAGATTTGTCTGGATCAAAAGACGCGTCACTGCGGCAACAATGGAGAAAGTAAGACAACTCAACTTGGAACAACTTCATAATATCAAAGAAAATATGCGTTTTTATCCTCATGGTGCGTTGGCCGCTTCCATTTTGGGAGCGGTGGGCGTTGATGCGCAGGCACTCGCGGGCATTGAAATGGCCTATGATTCCTATTTGATGATTCAACCAACCTCCGGTGTTTATCTTAGGGATGCCAGAGGCCAATTGTATCGCACGCCTTCTCCCAATGAGGGACCGTTGAATAAGGGAGATGTCTATTTGACTCTCGATAAAAATCTCCAGTTTTTTGCGGAGAAAGTTGTGACGGAAGCGGTGCAAAAATCGAATGCAAAGGCGGGGCTTGCCATGCTGTTAAACCCCAAAACAGGAGCAATTTTGGGCATGGCCAACTACCCCTCCTATAATCCGAATCGTTTTGATCAGGTTGATTTTGAGGCATGGCGTAACCGTGCAGTGACGGATGTTTATGAACCGGGTTCCACTTTCAAAGTTATTACGGCGGCCGCGGCCATTGAAAGCGGTGTTGCTTCTCCGCAGGACAAGTTTTTTTGTGAGAACGGATTTTTACAATTTGAAGACGGGCGCGTGGTGCACGATCACGAACCTTATGGTTGGCTCACCTTGGCGGACGTTATCAAAGTTTCCAGCAACATCGGCATTTATAAAGTCAGCCAAAAACTGGGACGGGAAAAATTTTATGAAGTAATAACGGGTTTTGGTTTCGGACACAAAACAGGAATCGATTTTCCCGGAGAGGTGGGAGGCATTTTGCGTCATTACAAAAAATGGCGTCCCATCGAACAAGCAAACATTTCTTTTGGACAGGGAATTGGCATCACTCCTCTCCAAATTCTTTCCGCTTTCGGAACAATTGCGAATGGTGGCACGCGCATGAAACCCTATCTGGTTGAAAAAATTATCGGAAAAAATGGAGAAATTCTTTTTGAAGAACAACCGCAAAGTGTTGCCCAACCGATTTCTTCACGGACCGCTTCCATGCTGACGGAAATGTTGAAACGTGTGGTTGAAAAAGGGGGAACGGCACCGCTGGCGGCCATTGAAGAATATCCGGTGGCGGGAAAAACCGGCACGGCACAAAAAGTTGAAGGGCATGGAGGTTACTCGAAAGGAAAATACGTGGCCTCCTTTATTGGTTTTGCTCCGTCAAATGATCCCCAATTGGTGGGACTTGTTTTGTTGGATGAACCACAAAGCTCTTATTATGGCGGTGTCGTAGCAGGACCCGCCTTCAAGGAATTAATGTTGCATGCCCTTCCTTATTTAGGGGTGCCGCCTCAGGATGAAAAAGGAGTTTGGATTGCAAAGAAAGAAACTCTGCCGGAGCCCGCTAAAATGGTGGCGGATACCGCCATGACTCAGGAGGGAAATCTCTTCAAGGTTCCTGATTTTCATGGGTCTTCTTTGCGGCACGTTTTGAAATCGGCGGGTGCTTTTCCGATAGAAGTGGAATTCAAAGGACGGGGAAAGGCCATCACACAAAGGCCGGAGGCGGGTGCGCTCGTGTCGGCAGGATCAAAAATTTTTGTTGAATTTGAACCGATGTATTAGGAAGAGAGGGCTCTGGCAATGGATTGGTTGCAAATTGCAACGAAGGTTCGCTCAAATATGAAACTGGGACAACTTTTACAAGGTTTGAAGAGACTCCAATTTTCCGGAGATGAGAGTCTTAACATTACGGACTTGGCTTATCACACCTCTCAGGTGAAACCCGGGAGTTGTTTTGTGGCGATTCGCGGTTTGCAGACCGACGGGCATCAGTGGATCGGGGAAGCCATTGCCAAAGGGGCTACCGCGGTGATGGTAGAGAGAGATGTTTCGGTTCCGTCACGCGTTTCCAAAATTATTGTCGAAGATACCAGAGATTGTCTGGCCAGACTTTCTTCCATTCTTTTCGGAGAGCCGACAAAACATTTAAGGTTGGTTGGAATCACAGGCACCAACGGAAAAACCACAACGGCTTTTATTTTGGAATCAATTTTGCGAGCGGCCCATCTGAAATCAGGTCTCTTGAGTACGGTGACTTATCGTTACGCAGGAAAAGAATTTGAGGCAACAAGAACCACGCCTGAATCTTACGACCTCCAAAAAATATTCAAGCAAATGGTTGCGAAAGGCGTGACCGATTGCGTGATGGAGGTGACTTCCCACGCTGTCGATTTAAAACGGATTGTTGGTTGTCATTTTGACGGGGGAATTTTCACGAATCTTTCTCAAGATCATCTCGATTACCATCAGACGATGGAAAAATATTTTGCCGCAAAGGCGAAATTTTTTCGGGAACGTCTGGTGGTCAGTGAAAAGCGTTCTCTCTGGGCGGTGCTTAATTGGGATGATGCTTATGGAAGAACTTTGGCTGGCGGCTTGCCGGCAAAAATATGGCGTTACAGCGTCAAAGACAAAACCGACGTTTATCTGAAATCTCTGAGAACAAGCTGGCAGGGGTTGAGACTTGAAGTCGTTTCTCCACAGGGAAATTTTACTCTTTCCTCTCCGTTGATCGGTTTATTTAATGCTTCCAATATCTTGGCGGCAGTTTCTGCCGCTCTTGCGATGGAAATTCCCATTGATCAAATCAGTCTGGGAGTTGCCTCTTTCAGCGCCGTCCCCGGACGTCTGCAAAAAATTCCAAATCAAAAAGGTTTTGAAGTTTTTGTGGACTTTGCCCATACACCGGCCGCTCTGGAAAATGTTTTGCAGACACTCCGTCAGTTGAATCCCAAACGGCTTATCACCGTTTTTGGTTGCGGCGGAAATCGGGACAGAACCAAACGCCCCTTGATGGCGTCTGCTGTCGAACGGTTCAGTGATGTGACGATTGTGACTTCTGACAACCCCCGCAACGAAAAACCCGAAGAAATTATTGACGAAGTAGTTAGGGGGTTTAAACACCCTGAAAATATTTTCAAAATTGTTGACCGGAAAGAGGCCATTGCAAAAGTTTTTGAAATGGCAAAACCGGGAGACTGTATTTTGATCGCCGGAAAAGGACACGAAAATTATCAGGAGATTCAGGGAGTCAAAAAACCGTTTGATGATGTGAGTATCGCTAGGGCATATCTCATAAATGGGTGTCATCCTGAGCGAAGCGAAGGATCTACTTGATAAACAATTGGATTCTTCGCTTCGCTCAGAATGACAAAGTGAAGGACTCAGAATGACAACTTTCATAAACGATTTATGAGATACGCTCTAGGGAGATTTTAAATGGAGTTTAATGTGAAGGAATTTTTAAAAGCAACGGGAGCAAAAGTAATTCGCGAGGGGGCAGAGGCCTCCTGTGCGGGCATTGCAACGGACACCCGCACGATCAAACCCGGAGAACTTTTTTTCGCTTTGAAGGGTCCCCACTTCGACGGTCAAAAATTTTGCGAAACAGCAATAAAAAATGGTGCTTGGGGCGTGGTTGTATCTGTGGTCCATAGTCCATGGTCCATGGTCCACAGTCCTGCGTGGATTTTTCAAGTTCCAGACACGCTCAAAGCGCTTGGAGATATCGCGCAATGGTGGAGACAGCGGTTTGATATTCCGTGTGTTGCCATAACCGGAAGCAACGGAAAAACGACGACAAAAGAAATGACCGCCTCGATTTTTTCGACAAAATGGAACACTCTCAAAACGGAGGGGAATTTTAATAATCTCATCGGTCTTCCTCTTATGCTGAATCAACTTAATAAAAATCATCAGGCGGCTGTTTTTGAAATCGGGATGAATGCCTTTGGCGAGATACAACGTTTAACGGAAATTGCCGATCCCACCGTAGGCGCCGTTACCAATGCTTCTGCCGCCCATCTGGAAAAACTCCAGACAGTGGAATCGGTGGCGAGTGCCAAAGCGGAGCTCTACAAAACAATGAGTCCAAAAGGTATCGCTGTTTATAACGCGGAAGATCCTTTTCTTTCCAAACAGGTTCAGTCTTTCAAAGGTAAGAAGATTTCTTTTGGGATGGGCTCCAAATGCGATGTTCGTTTTGAACATATGGAGAGTGTTGGTTTTGATTCGATGGAATTGAAAATTTCGGTTCAGGGAAAATTATTGGAAGCCAAATTGAAAACAACCGGAACACATAATGTGATGAATGTTATGACCGCGTGCGCTATTGCGATGGGGCTTGATCTTCCCGTTGAAGCGATGAAAAAAGGTTTGGAAAATTTCAAACCACTCAAAATGCGCTTCGAACAAATACAATTAACAAATGGTGTGCGGCTTGTGAACGATGCCTACAATGCCAACCCGCCGTCGATGGAAGCGGCCTTTCGCACGGTGGGGAGCGCCAAAAGAGGCGGACGTTTTATTGCGGTTTTGGGTGACATGAAAGAATTGGGCGACGCTTCTGAAGAATTACATAAAGAAGTCGGGAAAAAAGCGGTGGAACAGGGTGTTTCGAAATTATTTGTTATTGGAGAATTCGCAAAACATTTTGCCGAGGGGGCACTGCAAGCGGGTCTTCCTCAGGAATCCATCACCATTGCAGAAAATGAAACGGCCCTTGCACAAAAAATTATGCCGGATCTTAAGGCCGGAGACGTTGTTTTGGTAAAAGGTTCACGGGCGATGCATCTCGAAACAATTGTAGATGCTCTAAAAGAGCGATTTGGAATGTAAATAGTTGTGTTCATGTGTTCATGTGCCCATGTATTGATGCTGACATGAGCACATCAATACATAAACACATGAGTACATAAAAAATATGTTTTATCACTGGCTCTATCCATTGCATGATCAAATAGCGGCCCTCAATGTGGTCCGTTACATCACGTTCCGCACTTTCATGGCGTTGTTTACCGCCATGATCATCACTTTTGCTTTTGGCAAAACATGGATTGCTTTTATTCAGAAGAAACAATTTTTGCAAACCCTGTGGGAATACGTTCCCAAAACACATCATGAAACAAAAGGTAAAACGCCCACGATGGGTGGGGTTTTAATTTTAATTGCGATTTTAGTTTCCTCTCTTCTTTGGGCGAAACTCGATGACAGTTTTGTCTGGCTTATTCTTGGAATAGGAGTGGCTTTGGGGGCCATTGGTTTTCTCGATGATTATCTCAAAGTGGTTTTGAAAGATGCGCACGGTATTCGCGCCCGTTACAAATTTCCGATACAACTTGTGGTCTGCGGTTTGGTTGCCCTTATTTTGTATGACGGGTTTGGTTTTGATACTCATCTTTCAGTTCCCTTTATGAAACAGGTGTTGATCAATCTGGGGTGGTTTTACATTCCGTTTGGAATTTTTGTGTTGGTGGGGACAAGTAACGCAGTTAATTTGACCGATGGTTTGGATGGTTTGGTCACGGGACCCGCCATTATTTCTTTTCTCGCTTACGGTATTTTTGCCTATATTTCCGGTCACATCAAAATTGCCGCCTATTTGCAGATTCCCTACATTCCCAACTGCGCCGAAGTTTCGGTGGTATGCGGCGCCATTGCCGGCGCTCTCATCGGGTTTTTATGGTTTAACTCCCACCCCGCGCAAATTTTTATGGGAGATGTTGGCTCTTTAAGTTTGGGGGGGATGTTGGGATTGGTGGCGTTGTTGACGAAAAACGAATTGTTGCTTGTGGTCATCGGTGGAGTTTTTGTTTTGGAAACTTTATCGGTGATTTGTCAGGTGACTTCTTTCAAGATGACAGGAAAAAGAATTTTTCGGATGGCACCGTTGCATCATCATTTTGAATTGAAAGGTTGGCCTGAATCAAAAGTGATTGTGAGATTTTGGATCATCTCGCTAATTTTGGCTTTAGCAAGTTTGAGTACGTTGAAGTTACGGTAAGCGAGAATGTCATCCCCGCGAAGCTTGTCCCTGCAGGGAGTAGGCAGGGAGCGGGGATCCAGAATTTGTTGAAAGCTCGCGATATGAGAACTGGATTCCCGCCTTCGCGGGAATGACAAATCAGGGAAAGGTATTTTAAGAATATTATGGATCTGTTAAACAAAAAAGTTTTGATTGTGGGTTTTGGAAAGTCGGGGCAGGCCGCTTTGCGCTATTGTTTGTTGAAGGGTGCGAGACCGGCCGTTGCGGATTTGCGCGATAAAACCCAGCTTGAAAAAAGCATCGAACCTTTTAAGGGGTCACCCGTTGATTGGTATCTGGGGTTGCACGATGAAAATGTTTTCACCGCGGCCGATTTAATTGTGGTGAGTCCGGGTATTCCGTGGAGAGACAAAGCCTTGGAAGCGGCGCGAAAAAAAGGAATTCCGGTTTTGGGAGAGATGGAGTTGGCCTTGCAGGACCATGGACTATGGACCATGGACTATGGACCCAAAACCATTGCGGTTACGGGGACCAATGGAAAAACGACGACTGTTAGTCTCATCCACCACTTGTTAACAACCGCGGGCAGGAAGTCACTCCTCGCCGGAAATGTGGGCAAGCCTTTGCTTGATTGTCTGGAAGAAGCGAAGCAATCTGAATTTTTGGTTTTGGAAATTTCGAGTTACCAGATGGAAGCCATTCCCTCTCTGAAACCCGATGTCGCGGTCTGGCTCAACATCACAGAAGACCACCTCGATTGGCACACTGATTTTAATGATTATGTGATGGCAAAATCAAAACTGATTCAGCAAACCGCTCCGAACGGACTCGTTATTTATAATGGAGAGGATGATGTTGTATCGCAGTCCGTTGAGCAAATTCCTTCTTCTCGATTGATGTTCAGTACGAAGCGACAATTAAAATTGGGTGGTTGGATGGAAGAAGGCGGATTAAATTTAAAAACAAAGTTTAGCGGTGACATTTTCCGTTTCGCATTGGACAAAGTTTCTCTCAAAGGAATTCATAATTGGGAAAACATGCTGGCCACCCTTCTGTCCCTCTCGCCTTACGTTAATGATAATAAGCTTCTTCAAAAAGGATTGGAAAGTTTCACTCCTCTCCCTCACCGCATGCAACTTGTGCGCGAATTCAAAGGCGTCACTTATATTAATGACTCCAAGGGAACTAATGTCGGGGCGGCCCTCAAGGCGATAGCTTCCACCAAACCCCCCATTGTGTGGATCGCCGGAGGAAAAGACAAAGGGGGCAGTTACGCACCGTTGCGTGATTTATTGGAAAAGAAATCAAAGAAAAACTTTTTATTTGGAGAGGCCAAGCAAAAAATGGCCAAGGAGTTGAAAGGGTGTGGAGAGATTGTGATTGTAAATGATTTGAAAGAGGCGGTTGGAGAAGCGGCGAAGATTGCGATCTCTGGAGATACGGTTTTGTTTTCGCCCGCCTGTTCCAGTTTCGACATGTTTAAGGATTATGCCGATCGGGGAAATAAATTTGCGGAGTTGGTAGCATCGTTGCAATGACTCTCAAAATGTCATCCCCGCGAAGGCGGGGATCCAGTCACTATTAAAACTGGCTGGATTCCGGCTCCCTGCTTACTGCCTGCAGGGACAAGCTTCGCAGGAATGACAAATGATAAAGATGTCAAATGACAAATGATGGAGCTGTCAAAGGGAAATATTATGTGGGATGAAAATACAGTCAGGCGTCAGCATTTTGATTATCCCTTGTTGCTAACGGTCCTTTTGTTGACAGGGCTTGGGCTAACAATGGTTTTCAGCGCCTCTGCGGTTTTTTCACAGGAGAAATATGGGGATGGACTTTTCTTTTTGAAAAAGACCGCTTTCTCTGCGGCCATTGGGTTCGCAATGATGGGAATTGCCATTCGCATTCCCTATTTTTATTTGAAAAAAGTTGTCTATCCTCTTTTGATGATCAGTTTGTGTTTTAGCATGTTGATTCTTTTTTCCAGTTTGGGCGTCAGCATGGGGGGAGCCAAGCGCTGGTTGCATTTGGGGCCTCTCACGTTTCAGCCTTCGGAACTTGGAAAAATTGCGATCGTTATTTTTATGGCCTACTCTCTTGAGAAAAAAACAGAGAAGATGGAAAAATTTTCGGTTGGTATTGCTCCGAACATTATTATTCCGGGCCTCATTACCGTTTTTGTTCTGCTCGGAAAAGATTTGGGTTCTGCCTGTGTCATGATGAGTGCCATTCTTTGCATGCTCTATCTGGGTGGGGCCCAGTGGAAACATTTGGCGTGGCTTTCTTTGGCGGGAGTTCCTCTTCTCTATAAATTAATTGCGGGAGAAGGGTACCGGATGAAACGGATACTCGCTTTTTTAAATCCGTGGGGAGACCGCTACGGCGCCGGTTTTCAGGTGATTCAATCTCTGCTGGCTTTCAATGAGGGTGGGTTTTCGGGAAAAGGTTTGGGTGCCGGACAACAAAAACTTTTTTATCTTCCCGAAGCGCACACAGATTTTATTTTTTCCGTTTTGGGAGAAGAGCTGGGACTCTTGGGTGTTTTATTTACCATCGGTCTTTTTCTCTTTTTTTGTTACCGTGGTTTGAAAATTGCGAATGAAGCGCCTGATCTTTTCGGTCGCTATCTGGTTTACGGTGTTGTGATTCTGATTGGAGTGCAGAGTCTCCTGAACATGGGAGTGGTGATGGGTCTTTTGCCCACAAAGGGTTTAGTTTTGCCCTTCATCGGTTACGGTGGTTCCGCGTTGGTAACAACATTATTGGCGGTGGGAATTTTGCTCAATGTTTCAACGTATCAGAAGGCGGATACCCCACCAATGTATACAGTGGGGGGGAGACATAAAACGTGAAAGTCCTGCTGGCATGTGGAGGAACCGGAGGGCATTTGTTTCCGGGTATGGCTTTGGCAGAAGCGTTTGAAGAAAAAGTGCCCGGTATTGAAATTGTTTTTGTGGGAACACCAAGAGGTTTGGAAAAAGAGGTGATTCCCAAAACGAAGTGGAGACTGGAAATGATTGAATCGTCATCGCTTGCAGACAAAAAAGGATTAGGAAAAATAACGGCGGGCATTGGTTTGCTGAAAGCATTGGGCCAATCACGCCGTTTGATCCGAAAAGAATATCCCGATCTTGTTGTGGGTGTCGGCGGCTATGCCGCGGGTCCTGTTTTAATGATGGCTTCTCTCATGCACAAACCCACATTGACCATAGAGCCTAACGCCGTTGCGGGCATGTCAAACCGTCTTCTCAAGCCGTTTGTGGACAGGGTGGTTGTTGCCTACCCAAAATTGGCAAAAACTTTTGGTGATAAAAAAACGCGCGTTCTGGGTGTTCCGGTGAGAAAAAGTATTTTGAAAGAGGCGGCGAAAATTGCACCAGAACCAAATAAAAAAACAATTTTTATTTTTGGTGGGTCTCAAGGGGCCAAAACAATCAATGAGGAAATTCTCAATGCGCTCCCCTTGCTAAAAAATATGAAAGAACAAATTCATTTTATCCATCAGATTGGCAAAAAAACTTCTGTTGAGGTTGTGGAAAAAGCCTATCGTGAATTTGGTTTTTCAGCTGAGGTTTATCCCTTTATTGACAAGATGGGCCCTTTCTACGGGAGAGCCGATCTTGTCATTTCAAGGGCTGGTGCCAATGCGTTGGCGGAAATTGTGGCGCTTGCAAAACCGTCTCTCTTAATTCCGTATCCCTTTTCGGCCGCGGGCCATCAGGAAAAAAATGCTTCCTATCTGGACAAAATGAGGGGAGCCAAAATGCTTTTGGACAAAGATGTGACTGGAAAAACAATGGCAGAGTTGATTCGCGCCTTTGTTTCAATACCTGATGTGTTGGAAGAAATGAAAAAGAAATTACAAAAGCTCAAAGGAAATGAAGCGGCAGAAAAAATTGTGGAAGAGTGTTTGGAACTGGTACGATGGTACGATGGTACGATGGTACGATAGTACGAATAAATGTTTAAAAAATTTCGGCATATTCATTTTGTGGGGATCGGGGGAATCGGCATGAGTGGTATCGCAGAGGTTTTACTCAACTTGGGTTATCAGGTGAGCGGGTCTGACCTGAAAAAGACGCAGATGACCAACCGTTTGAAAAAACGGGGGGCCAAAATCTTTTTGGGACACAACCGCGATCACATTGGCAACTCACAAGTGGTGGTGACATCTTCTGCGGTACAAACCGATAATCCGGAAGTCAAAGAGGCGCGTAGGCTTAATATCCCGATTGTTCCCAGAGCCGAAATGCTCGCTGAGCTGATGCGGATGAAACAGGGTATCGCGATTGCGGGCACCCACGGCAAAACAACTACGACCTCGATGATCGCCACCATTTTGCAGGAGGCAGGGCTGGATCCCACCATGATTATCGGCGGCAAACTCAACAGTTTGCGAAGTAATGCACGCCTTGGGAAAGGTGAATTGCTGGTGGCGGAGGCCGATGAATCAGATCAATCCTTTTTAAAATTAAATCCCGTGATGGCGGTGATTACGAATATCGATCCGGAACACATGGAAAATTATTCCAGTTTTGCTCAGGTAAAAAACTGTTTCACCAATTTTGCGAACAAAGTTCCCTTTTACGGTTGTGTGGTTGCCTGCGCCGATCATCCGCAGGTTAGAAATATTTTTCCGGACCTGACACGCCGGTTGATTACTTATGGAATCAAAATGGAAGCCGACTACACCGCAAAAAATATCTCCCAAGACAAAGGTCTTATGACTTTCGATGTGTTTTATCAGGGAGAGTTGCTGGGAAAAGCAAAATTGGAACAACCGGGCGTTCACCACGTTGGCAATGCCCTTGCCGCAATCGCAATTGCTAGAGAACTTGATGTTCCTTTTTCAAAAATTGTCCAAGGTTTGAAAAAATTCAAGGGGATTGGCAGACGTTTTGAAATTTTGAAAAAAGAAAATCCCATGGTGGTGGATGATTACGCGCATCACGCGGTGGAAATTGATGCCACCATCGCCGCCGCCAAAAAGGGGTGGCCCGATTATAAAATCGCGGTTGTTTTTCAGCCCCACCGTTACAGTCGTCTCAAACTTTTGTGGGATGATTTTATCAAGGTGTTGTCGAAAGCCGATCTCGGCGTGGTTTTGCCGGTTTATGCCGCCGGAGAAAAACCCATTGCGGGAATAACCGGTCAGAATTTTTTTATGGAACTGCAAAAGAAGCACCCCAAATTTCCGGTAACTTATGCCGAATCGCTCGCAGAAGTTTCAGCGGCGCTAAAACCGTGGGTGAGTGAAAAAACAATGATTTTATTTTTGGGCGCGGGAGATATTACAAAGATGGGGAGGGATTTTGTTAAAAGAGATTAAAAATGAAAAACCAAAAATCAAAAACACATATTAAAAATAAAAAATTTTTCACGATGTTCTCGATGATAATTTTGTTTTCTCTAAAGACCATGGGAGCCATGGGGGCAAGTCTTGAAGAAAATACGGAAGGGTTTGTCAATGTACCCAATGACGAAATTACACTAATCTGGGAACATAGTTGCATCAAACATCTTCAAAAGGGCGAATTACGGAGAGCAAGAGAAGTAAAAGGGGTCATTGATTGGCAGAGAGCTGAAAAAAAATACGTTACCGTTGGACGAGAGGATATGCTCGACATTAAAAAACATTTAGAAGAGGCCAAGCTTGCCAAAGCAAAGATGGGTGATGATTGGAAATGCAATCCAGCCCCTGAAAAGTTGCGTATTGTCAAACTCAAAGTTGGCATGGATAACAATGATTCAATGCCCCCGGAAACTTTTGTTTCAAATAACGCAAAAAATATTGCCATTGAAGGTAAAGTCGAAGTTTTAGAAAACTGCAAAGAATGCCGCGTTGAATGGAAATCTTCTTTTCCGAAGAATGAAATAAATA
>JACRBV010000141.1 GCA_016213065.1 Deltaproteobacteria bacterium | reverse complement strand
TTTTTCCGAATCCATTGGAAAAAACGCCCGTTTCCCGCTTCGAGTTTTTTGTAAAGGGGACCACGCCAAAAAAAGAAATTCAGAAGGAAAAGAAAATAGGCACTCAACACAATCGCCCAGATAAATTTTTTGAGAGGGACGCCCACAATTTGATATTCCTGAAAAAAAGAACCAATGCCCGCCAGTGTGATGATCCAATACAGATCAATAACCGCAATGAAGAAAAAAATACTGAAAGCTTCCCAAAGAGGAATTTTGTGTGTTCGCTTGAGATAGTAGGCGAAACCGGCTTGTCCCGCGGCATAATTGAGAACCATCAACAGATAGGTGGCACCTCTTGCCGGAATCAGTTCTTTGACGGAGACAGTGAATCCAAACCGGCCCAGCGTTTTTGACATTGTGATGATATCAATCCAGTAGATAAAGAAAAAATAGACAATGGCGAATGGAATGAAAGTTGCGAGATTCACGTAATGCAGGGCCGACCATATTTTGCGGGGGGGATAAATATAAAAAAGATAAGCAAAAATGCCGATAGCAATCATCCACGGAATTATTTTTTTGAATTTATTCATGGGATTCTCCCCTTATTGAGTTTTGTAGATGAATGTCAAGGCCAGCTTTGCTGGCCGCGAAGCAAATTCACCGAATTTGCGGAGTTGAATAGCCAAGGCCGATTAAATAAACTTCATTGGATGTTTTTCGTGTGGCTTCAGGAATAAATGTCACAAAGCGTTTGAAATTTTTTTTGATCTCGACTTTTAATTTATTTGTCTCTTCTCCGGGAAATATTTTGCTTACAAAATTTCCGCCCTTTTTTAAAAATTGGTTCGCCAATTTCCAGACTTTCAAAGAAAGTTCATAGGAATTATAAATATCCCGAAACGGAATGCCGGATAAATCGGGTGAAATATCAGAAACGATCACATCAAAAAAATCAGCTCCCGCCAGAATTTTTTGGAACTCCAAAGCCAGTCCTTCCTCTTCGATATTTTTCTGAAGAAAAACGGTGTTGGGAGACGTCTGGATTTTTAAAGGAAGCTGGTCGATGCCAACCAGCAGACCTTTTGGTCCCACCATTTTAGAAAGACTTTGAAGCCAACCCCCGGGAGCGCAACCAACATCCAGCACCTTACTTCCAGATCGGATGATTTTGTACTTGGACTGAATTTCGGTCAGTTTATAGGCGGCACGACTTGCCAGCCCCTCTTTTTTGGCCTTTTGATAGTAGCGATCTTTCCGGTCGTAGATACCTTTTGCCATAAGCAACTTTTCCAAAAATTTGCCGATAATAATAATAGGTGGAGGGCGTTTATGCCTTTTTCGGGGTTTGGAGTCATCAAAAAGATGACCCAATCCTTAAAAGGGATGGAGATGTCGTTAAAATAGCTAATGATTTCATGTGGATATAATTTTTACACGGATAGCATTTTTGGCAAAGGATTTGCAACTTTGAGGGCGAAAGGGGTTTATTATGGCACCACCAAAAGTTGAATCGAGAGATTTTGAGGTTTTTGTCAGAGCCTTAGCCTCCTATCAGCCTAGTGCGGGTGGATTGCGAGCCGTCGAAGCCGCCGCTGTAAAAGCAGGTCTTTCCATTGGCGACATCAAAGGAGCTTCAGGAGGTTTAAGAGCCGTCGAACAATCGCGTGCCGGAACAATCGGTTCAACGCGTTTTTTGAGCAAGGCTCCCAAACTCTATCCAGATCGGGCCGATCTTTTTTCAAACTTTCTTACACAATTACAGCAACGAGGAATGAATGTAGAGGCACAAGATATTGCAGGTATTTGGTTTAATCGTATTGCGGGAGACATTATAAAATAAAAGGGGAAATCTATGAGTTCAACTAAAAAATGGACAAGAGAAGAAGTCGTCAAAGTCTTTGAAACACTAATGGATCGTGGAAGTAATCTTTTCTCCAGTCCCGGTTTTAGAAAGCATCTTGATCGCGACCGAAATCTTTTGGCGAATCAAGTAACGCGCGAAGCCAATGGCAACATTGCCTATCGGTCGGTTGATTTTCCTATTGCGGAGGAGTTGAGCGACAACGATTTTTGGACACGCATTGATCAGACGCCATACAATGATTTGATTGAAGATAATGCCGCCATTGCCTTAATGAAGATGGCTGAAAAATTAAAACTAGTCGGATAAAAAATGAAGAAAATGTAAAATTCTTAGCAACAAATTTTTTTTCCTGCCGATAACTATAGTGAAGGGTCGAGCAGGCCAAAAAAGGCTGGGGGAGCTGACAAAAGCTCCCCCATTTTTTTTGCCCCGAACCGGGGGAACAGGGGAAATGAAGGTTAGGGATAAGGGACGTTGGTGCAAAAACTGTTGTGGGCAGGGACGGAATTGAACCGCCGACACGCGGATTTTCAGTCCGCTGCTCTACCGACTGAGCTACCTGCCCGAAAATTTGCGAGAGCAAATTCTCCCTCTATTTTCTAATGCGATTTTCCAGTATCGCAAATTGGAAAATAGAAAATGGAAAATGGAAAATGGAGGTTTTTTGAAATAAACAATGTCAGAGGAGGTGTCAAGGAAAGTAAAAGATAATTTTCGAGATTGGAGCTTAACTTTCAAGTAAAGCTTGAGCTCACAAGCCCTAACGCGGGGCGCTATTGTTTGACGGGGATAAATTGGGTGTGGTATAAGCACCACATATTAAAAAATGGAAGTTGGGGAGCTAAGGAGGATTTGATAATGGCAAAGGGATCACCAATGAATCGTGAATTTAAGGTAGGAGATATTGCAGTATATCCAGCTCATGGGGTAGGTCAGGTCATGAGCATAGAAAATCGGGAAATCGCGGGATCTAAAGCCAAATTTTATATCCTCAAAATCATGGACAGCGGCATGACAATCATGGTTCCAACAACCAATGTGCGTAACGTTGGCTTGCGGGAAGTCATCGGAACCAATGAAGTCGAAGCCGTCTATGCCATTTTGAAGGAACGTGGCGAATATACGATCACGGAGCAAACGTGGAATCGTCGTTATCGCGAATATATGGATAAGATCAAAACCGGCTCCATTTATGAAATTGCCGAGGTTTTAAGAGATCTTTCGATGCTCCGTTATGAAAAAGAGCTCTCTTTCGGTGAGCGCAAAATGCTTGATACGGCGCGCAGTCTGATTATCAAAGAATTGGCCATTGCGCAGGATAAAGACGAAAAAACGATCACTTTGGAGATCGACACTATTTTTTCGGATAATCACCATCCCCAATGAAGTGTGGGGTAATTATTGTGGGAGCGGGTCGGGGGACCCGCTTAGGGTACGATTCTCCAAAGGCCTTCATTCCTTTGGGATCAAAACCTCTTTTTCAGCACAGCTTGGATGCCTTTCTAGCCCATTCCTCTTTTCAAGAGATTGTTTTAGTCCTTCCAGAAAAGAAATGTGATTTGCCAAAAAACGACCGAGTTAAAATTGTAGCGGGTGGAGCCACACGACAAGACTCTGTTCAAGCCGGCTTAAAAGCGCTCGGAGTTGATTGTGACATTGTTTTTGTCCACGATGCGGCTCGCCCCTTCGTTTCCAAAGAAATTTTGGATAGACTTTTAGCCGCCGCATCGGAAAACAAAAACTGTATCGCCGCCATTCCCGTAACAGACACGGTAAAACAGACCAAATCTCAAAAAATCATCCAAACAATTGACCGGAGTCAGTTATGGTTGGCCCAAACCCCCCAAGTTTTTTCCCGCCCTGTTTTGGAAGAGGCCTTTTCAAAAACCCAAAAAGAGGGATGGGAAGGGACTGATGAAGCCTCCTTGGTGGAAAAACTTGGAATTCCGGTCTCTGTTGTCCCCGGAGACGCCAGAAACATCAAAATTACCACACCTCAAGACTTGCAATTAGCCCAAGTTCTGTTGCATACACAGGAACCATGAGAATTGGGCAAGGTTACGATATTCACCGCTTGGAAGAAGGGCGCCCTTTTATTCTGGGGGGCGTTACGATCCCTTTTGAAAAAGGTCCGGTGGGGCATTCCGATGGAGACCCCCTTTTGCACGCCATCACGGATGCTTTGTTGGGCGCCCTTTCTTTGGGAGATATTGGTCAGCATTTTCCCGACACCGATCCAAAAAATAGAAATAAGGACAGTCAATATTTTTTGAAAGAGACGGCGGGGTTTATTTCGAAAAAAGGATTTAAAATCGGCAATATCGATGCAACGGTGATTCTTCAGGCACCAAAACTGGCCGAATATATTCCCGCCATGCGTCGTCAAATTGCCACTTGTCTTCGCGTGGAAGTCGATCAGGTTAGTGTGAAAGCAAAAACAAATGAGAAAATGGATGCGGTTGGTTTGGGAGAAGGTGTTGTGGTCCATGCGGTTGCATTGTTGACCAGAAAGTAGCGACTACATATTGGTATGTCTCTTCGCGTTTATAATTCATTAACCCAAAAGAAGGAAACGTTCACTCCGCTTAAAAAGGGGAAGGTGTCGATGTATGCCTGCGGCATCACCGCTTACGATTCCTGTCATTTGGGTCACGCGCGGGCGGCCGTCGCTTTTGATGTCGTCTATCGTTATCTCAAATTTTTAGGCAATGATGTGACTTACGTTCGCAATTTTACTGACATCGACGACAAAATCATTAACCGGTCGAAAGAAAAAAATATTCCATGGAAAGAATTAACAGAACGCTACATTCAGGAATATCGCGACGATATGTCTGCTCTCCAAATTCTTACGCCTACACAAGAACCGAGAGCCACCGAATTTATTCCGCAGATGATTGAGGCAATTCAAACCCTGATTAAAAAAAAGAAAGCTTACGAAAAAAATGGCAACGTCTATTACGCCGTACGCGAATTCAAAAAATACGGGGCGTTGTCGCATAAAAATATTGAAGACCTAGAATCCGGTGCGCGTATTGAGATTGACGAGACCAAAAAAGATCCGCTCGATTTTGCTCTGTGGAAAGCGGCGAAACCCGGAGAGCCCACATGGCCAAACCCTTGGTGGGAGAAGGGTGGACGTCCCGGCTGGCATATTGAATGCTCTGTCATGAGCACAAAACTTTTGGGTCAGCCTTTTGATATTCACGGGGGCGGGCGCGATCTTATTTTTCCTCATCACGAAAATGAAATTGCACAGGCCGAGGGAATCTCGCAGAAAAATTTCTGCAACTATTTTCTTCACAATGGTTTTATCAATATCGACGCCGAAAAAATGAGCAAGTCGAAGGGAAATTTTACGACAATCCGGCAAGTTATCAAACAACATGATGCCGAAGTGGTTCGTTATTTTCTTATGTCCGCGCATTACAGCAGTCCCATTGATTACACCGAAAAAAATATGCTCGAGGCAAAATTGGCGCTTGATCGCTATTATCTTTTATTGGGGCGTTTGAATCTCTTGCCCACGGATCAAAAAACAAAGAAGATGCCAAAACCCTCGAATGATTTGGAAAAAGAATTGGCAAAAAGTCTGGAAGAGTTTCCTTCAAAATTCAAAGAGAGTATGGACGATGATTTTAATGTGCCCAAGTCACTTGGCTATGTTTTTGAAATAGTCCGGATCTTCAATAAATATCTCGATCAGGTTGGAACCACTTCCACTTCGTTTCTTTTTTGGGCCCGTGACGAATGGATGAAAATCCAAAAAGAAATTTTTGAACCAGCACTGGGTATTTTTATTTCTGAACCCCAAAAATATTTTGAACGTTTCAAGAAAAACAAGTCAGAGGCCCAGTCGGTCAGCGTGGAATTGGTGGAAAGCAAAATAGCGGAACGCCGCCAGGCCAGATCAAACAAGGATTTTAAAAAGAGTGATACCATCCGGGATGAGTTGATGAAACTCGGAGTCGAATTGAAAGACCGCCCCGATGGAACCACCGAATGGCATTTTAAATAGTCAAGGCCAGCTTTGCTGGCCGCGAAGCAAATTCACCGAATTTGCGGAGTTAAATAATTGCTCACCCTCTCCTTACATCCTCTCCCATAAAGGGAGAGGAATAAAAGGAGGGGAACATTTTATAGGCAACTTTTTATGATGACTGCCGATAATCTCAATGTGAATGAAAGTCTCAATGAAGCGGTGCGCATTCTTCTTAATCTCCAACATACGGACTTGGAAAAAAGAAATGAGGCAATCAAGCAGGCTGGAAACTTTGTGGAAGAGAGAACTTATTTTCCCGAAGCGGTTCCTCTTTTAATTAAACTGCTGGAGCAGGAAAAACATCCCAAACTTGCTGAAGAAGCCGCATGGGCTTTATGGAAATTCAAGGATTCGCGGGCCGTTCCCGTTCTTTTTAAGAAAGCAAAAACATCCGCGCATCTTTCGCTTCGCAAAAAATCAATTCGCGCTTTGGGTTTGTTGGAAGCCCCCGAAGCGCTTCCCCTCTTGTGTCATCTCGTTTACGACAAATCCTATATTTTGCGTGGAACCGCCATCGCCGCATTGGGCCATTTCAAAGAACCGAAACTTTTGTCTATTTTGGAAGGGGCGATGGAGGATGAAAGTTCCTATGTACGCAGAGAAGCAATCGCCGCTTTTGGGCGCTTTTTAAGACGCAATCCAAAACCTCTGACCGTTTCACTTTCTAAAAAAATAACCCGTTTTCTTGCGCAAAAAAATGAAAAAGATCCGAGCGTTCGTTTGGAGGCTCTCAAAACATTGTCATATCTCGAGGAGAAGTCGGTTCGCAAACGCCTGCGCAAAAGTTCCGAGCAAGATCCTTCCGCCTTTGTGCGCGAGGGCGCTTTGGCATTGTTGCAACACTGGGAGGATGCACAGTCTGAAACGGCGTTGATTGAAGGACTGCAAGACAGAGATTGGTCGGTTCGTTTTGCGTCGGCTGATCTTTTAATTCAGAGAATTTCGCGAAAAATAATTTTCAACCGCATTCCCGTTTTGCTGGCCCTCCACAAAATCGCCAACATTTTCCCCAAAACAAACCCCACCAAACAAACCGCCGCCGATTTACTCAAACGGTTTAATGCTTTATAACGGAGGCGATAAAAGCCGGAGCCCCTCTTTGCATAAGTCGGGCAATTTATGAATTAAGTACAACGGCACGGAGAGAAGCGAATATTCAATCTGTTTTAATTGCGGAAGCTTCACCCTTATTGTTTCGAGATTTAGCTCTCCGTCATAAATCCGTATCGCAAATTTTTTATTTATATTCCGTAAATTCTCCGGGTTTGCCTCGTGACCCAGCAAGACAGGGTCTTGACCGTATTCATACATGAATTGATGCAGTGAAAAAAGAGAACCCCCTTTTCCCGATTTAACCTCGACAGGAAAAATATCGTCGTCGCTGGGATAAAGGTAATCCACCTCTGCTGTCCCCTCTCTTTTATCTTTGCGCCAGTAGTACAATTCAGGGTGTCTCAAACTCCCCGTGAGCGGCAAAAGTTCCTGCCCCACCAGTTGTTCAGCCAGGCCGCCCCTATAAACGGAAGAGTAATTTTGACTTTCCAATATTTCTTTCGATATGTGATTCATGTACTGAACAAGCCCGACATCAAGAAATAACAATTTGCTTCGTTTGTCTTGCAGGGGGACGAGTGGGAAAGACATGTGTTTTAGCTGATGCGCATTGTAAATGAGCATGGCCCGTTCCAAAAGCTTTAAGGAGGTCTTTACCTCACGGGCTCTTACAGCACCTTTTCCGAATTTTGTCAGATTGATCTGTTGCCCCACAATATGCGGCGCTTCATTGAAAGCAAATTCAACATTGTCAACATTCACCCTCTTTGAATATTTTTTAAAATCTTCGCGATATGTTTGAATGATGCTCTCCCAAATTTTTTCACAATCCTTATATCTTTTTGATTTCAGAAACTCTGCGGTTGCTTCGGGCATCCCTCCGACAAGCAGATATTCTTTCAGAAGTTCCCGCAATTTTAAATGAATGAGCGGTTCTATTTTCTTGTCGAGGCCCACGTCCTCAAGATATTCAATCAACTTATGCTCACCGCATCCTCCGAGAAATTCCGCAAAACAGATTGGAAATAGATAATAAAATTCCACACGCCCGACAGGAAATGACACCAGCTCATTTTCCAACACAAATTCCAACAAGGAGCCTGCCGCAATCGTATGCAATTCCGGCAGTTCCTCATGAAAATACCTGAGTTTTGTGATGGCAGACGGACACTGCTGTATTTCGTCAATGAAGAGCAGTGTTTTCCCCGGAACAATCGGTACATTTTTTACCAGTTCTATTTCGCTTACGAGTTTTTTTATGTCCGACGTCCTTTCAAAAAAAGTTTTGAACTGCGGTTCCTTTTCAAAGTTAATGATAACAAGGTGTTTAAAATTCTCGGTGCCGAACTGTTTGACAAGCCAGCTCTTTCCCGTCTGGCGAGCGCCCCTTATGATAAGGGGTTTTCGATTTTCCCTCCCCCGCCATTCTTTTAAATATGTTTCACCAAGGCGCCTAATATACATAAAAGCATTTAATTCAATGAGTTGGCAAATAAAATGTTGTTTATTCAAGTTTTCTACTGTGACTATTTGTATTATTTTCAATGATATTTGTCAACCCAAATGTTGTAAAATGAGATGACCACACCAACGACGCGAGGCCTCGTCTGAACATTCTTTGAGTGGTTAAAATTACACTCTCTATTACATCTATTTGGGTGTATTACCCTTTCCGCCTCCAAGTGGCGCCCGGTCCACGTCCTAGGCATTCAACCTTTTTCTCCTTCTTCAAATTATGAAGCACGCGATGGACCATATCGCGGCTTACGCTAGGACAAGTTTTTTCCAGATCAGAGACGGTAAACCCACTTTTTAGGGAAAAGAGAAAAATTTCCACAATCTTGCCAATACGATAGCTCGTATCCTTCCGAAGAGCGTTACCATCCATGCCTCTGATGAAGATAGGATGGTTGACAACATTTCACTCAATGAAAATGGTAGACCGATTGTGACGTTTGAGTCGATACCATTTTTTCTAAGAAGAGGTTTTTACACAACAAAAGGAGGGAAGGATAAATAAAACGTTCACCTAGCTGAACAATTTGCTTGAAAGAAAAAATATCTTTGAAAAATTTAGCACGCCGACATTTCCTTTCTGACATCTTTTTCAAGGCAGAAGTCCCAGCAATTGATCTGCAGAGATAACCCACTGGATTTTGTTGTTCTTCAATATCTTTTTCTTCACTCCGGATTTGTGCAAAATCTGGATTGCAACACGAATATTAAGTTTTTCTTGATAGTGAAGGAGCGCGGGCGACAGGTCGCTCTCATTTGTTTTGGCTTCAATCAAGCAGAGCGGCTTCTTCTTATCAACTATAACGAAATCAACTTCCCTTTTTTCTTTGTCTCTAAAAAAGTCAAGACTTTATTAGAGTTTAGTCTAAACATGCTCTTATAAGTTGACTTCGTTTTTTCTCCATGACAGGAACGGGACATCTTGGAGGTCAACTATGACGAACGAAGCGGTGATTGTTTCTGCAGTGCGCTCACCCATGGGGCGAGCTCTCAAAGGTCAGTTTATCCACACACGTATCGATGATTTGGCGGCGGAAGTTATCAAGTCCGCTTTTGCAAAAGTTCCCCAACTAAAACCGGAATGGGTGGAAGATGTTTTGATCGGTTGCGCGATGCCCGAGGGGGAACAGGGTTTGAACGTTGCGCGCAACATCAGTTTTCTGGCGGGAATTCCTTTTTCCAGCGGAGCGGTTACCATCAATCGTTTCTGCGCTTCTTCTCTAACAGCCATCAATATGGCCGCGGCGCAGATTTTGAGCGGCGCCATTGATATTTGTGTCACGGGCGGCATCGAATCAATGAGTCATGTGGCAATGGGAGGATTCAACCCGAGTCTCAACACCAAACTATTCGGCCCCGGCAAACCGGCGGCCTATATTGGTATGGGGGAGGTTGCGGAAATTTTGGCTGAAAAATATAAAATCAGCCGCGAAGAACAGGATAAATTTTCTTTTGGCTCGCACCAAAAAGCAGTCAAAGCGCAAAAAGAAGGAAAATTAAAAGAAATTGTCGAATGTTCTGCGGTGCAGGCGGATGGATCCATTAAAAAAGTCAAAATAGATGAAGGTCCCAGAGAAGATACAACACTTGAAAAATTGGCTGGGCTGAAACCCGCTTTCAAAAAAGATGGAACGGTCACGGCCGGAAATTCTTCGCCGTTAACCGACGGTGCCGCGTGTATGATCATGATGTCCTCTGCAAAAGCGAAACAGTTGGGAATCAAACCGATTGCAAAAGTTCGAGGATGGGCTGTTGCCGGTGTTGATCCTGCATGGATGGGGATTGGCCCTGTTCACGCGGTTCCCAAGGCGCTTCAAAAAGCGGGAATGAAACTTGCCGATGTTGATTTGTTGGAACTCAATGAAGCTTTCGCCGTGCAGGTCTTGGCGGTTTCGAAAGAGTTGGGTTGGGACATGAATAAACTAAACGTACATGGAGGAGCTGTTGCGCTCGGACATCCTCTTGGATGTTCCGGTGCCCGCATTATGTCGACTCTTCTGAACGCACTTGAAATTTATAACAAGTCAACGGCATTGGAGACGTTATGTGTTGGTGGTGGGCAGGGAGTGGCAACAATCGTGGAACGTATTTAAGAAAATCGGAGACGAAAATGTTATCCATTAAAAAAGCGGCAGTAATCGGTTCGGGTGTGATGGGATGCGGCATTGCGGCCCATCTCGCCAATTGCGGCATTTCGGTTTATCTTCTCGATGTCGTGCCGCCCGATTTGAGCAAAATTACCAAAGCCAAACCCGCGCATCTGTTTGACAGTGATGACATCAAACTCATTACGCCGGGATTGCTGGACGCCAATTTGGAAAAATTGCGTGAGTGCGATTGGATCATTGAAGCGGTCACAGAAAAACTCGATCTGAAAAAATCGCTCTACGCTAAAATCAAACACTACTTGAAAGACTCCGCATGGGTTTCGTCGAACACTTCCGGACTTCCTTTTCAGGAACTGAAATTTCGCGACAAATTTTGCGTCACCCATTTTTTCAATCCGCCGCGTTATTTGCATTTGGTGGAGATGGTGGGCGAGGCTTCAGAGCTGGCAGAGTTTGTGCGGGAGCGTTTAGGAAAAGGTGTGGTCCACGCCAAAGACACTCCCAACTTTGTTGCAAATCGAATCGGCGTCTATCACATGATGGATTGCCTCCACAAAACATATGACAACAAATGGAGCGTCGCCAAAGTTGAAAAAGTGATGGGACCGGCAACACTCCATCCCAAGAGTGCCGCGTTCCGTACCGCGGATATTGTGGGGCTTGATACTTTAGCTCTGGTTTCCAAAACTTCTTATGACGGTTGTCCCAAAGACGAATGTCGCGACACATTCAAAATTCCCGTGTTCGTGGAAAAAATGATTGCCAAAGGATGGGTGGGACAAAAATCGGCACAGGGATTTTTTAAAGTCGAAAAAAAAGACGGATCAAGAGAAATTTTGGCGATAGATCCACAAACCCTTGAGTATGTGACGCAGGAAAAATTCAAGACGGATTCTCTGGGACAAGCTAGAAATATCGAAGACCCGGCGGAAAGACTGCGCACAATGGTTTTTGCGGATGATGAGGCGGGAAAAATTGCATGGTCTTTGATGTCCGATGTTTTGGTCTACGCCGCCAATCGCATTCCTGAAATTGCCGACACGATTACAGAAGTGGATAATGCCATGCGCTGGGGATTTAATTGGGAACTGGGGCCTTTCGAAATGTGGGATGCTCTTGGGGTGGCGAAAATGGTGGAACGTTTGCAGAAAGAGGGACGTGCCATTCCAAAATTGGTGCAGAATATTTTGGAAAAAGGCGGAAAATTCTATCCTCAACCAAGACTCACCTTTTTGGAATCGCGCAAATCGAGTGGTGGTGTGGTGGAAAAAAATGAAGGCGGGTCGATTGTTGATTTGGGCGATGGTGTTTTCTGCGCGGAATTTCATTCCAAGATGAATGCCATTGATGCCGACGTGATCGAAATCATCAACAAAACAGTAGATCGCGCCGAAAAAGAAGGACAGGGCGTTGTCATCACAAACGAAGGAGAAAATTTTTCAGTGGGCGCCAATTTGATGCTTATTTTGCTGACCGCCCAGCAAAAAGATTGGAATCAGCTTAATTTCATTGTCGAGCAATTTCAAAAAACAATGCAGAGAATTCGTTTTTCAAAAAAACCCGTTGTCGCAGGACCCTTTAATTTGACGTTGGGTGGCGGTTGCGAAATTTGTTTATCCTCATCGACTGTTGAAGCCCATGCGGAAACCTATATGGGACTTGTGGAAGTGGGCGTTGGTTTGTTGCCCGCCGGCGGTGGATGCAAAAACATGCTTCTGAGTTTGGAATCAAAGCTCGTTGCAGAACACAATCCGAAAGATAAAATCTGGTGTTCTCCCTCTGATGGCGGTCCCTTCCCGAAAGTGGCAAAATCTTTTGAAATGATTGCGATGGCAAAAGTGGCGACTTCCGCCAAAGAGGCGAAAAAGTTTGGTTACTTGCGAGGTCGTGATGAGATTGTTTTAGACCGTGATAATCTCACCCAAACTG
Organism: Deltaproteobacteria bacterium; assembly: GCA_016213065.1. Classification (NCBI taxonomy): domain Bacteria; kingdom Pseudomonadati; phylum Myxococcota; class Myxococcia; species Deltaproteobacteria bacterium. The sequence goes on along the minus strand of JACRBV010000141.1, from coordinate 3,055 downwards.
CGAAACAAAAAGTTTTGACCCTCGCCAAAAATTATACGCCGCCTGTTTATGTCGACAAATTACAACTTCCCGGTCTTGGTGGAGAAATTGCGCTGGCCAACGGTGCGCATGCTTTTTATTTGCAAGGACTCATCAGCGAATACGATCTCGCTCTTGCAAGACAAATTGCCCATGTCCTGTGCGGCGGGGACAAACCGTCACTTCATGTGACGGATGAACAACACATTCTTGACCTTGAACGCGAGACCTTCCTCAAATTGTGTGGTGAAGAAAAAACACAGGCCCGCATGCAAAACATGCTGATGACGGGAAAACCTTTGAGAAATTAAAAGGAATAAAGTAAAGTTACGACGTGAAACATACCATGACCAAAAAAGAGGGAAAGGCTTATTTAAAGCGATGGAAGGAAGTGAATCGGATTTTGACCCAAGAACTGCGAAATACTTCTCCCATAATGAAGTTGCGCCAGCTTGCTTCTCTCATGTTTTCTGTCGATTGGTTTGGCTGGAGAAAAGCGCTGACAAAGGACGAAAACAGAGTCCGCAATCGCTGGAACCGTCTGAGAAAACTATACCATGTTTAAGAAAGAAAGCCCCCTTGTCCCTCTTTTTTCTGCCCTAAAAGATATTGTGTCTTGGTTTCAAAAAGAAAAAATCAGCGGCATAGTTATCGGCGGAGGTCCTTGAAATGCCGGAAATCCTGAAAGGCTTGGAAAAAATCCTGAAAGCCGCAAAACAAAAATAACAGGAAAATCCCCGCGAAATTGATGTTTTAAGCACCTGATTTCAAAAAGGAAAAAATTTTAAAAAATTCCGCAACTTTTTTTAGTAAACGCCGATAACAATAGCAAAGGGGCCAATCAAGGCCCCAAGGAGGATTTTATAGGTTCCGTTACGTTTCGTCCTTTTCATGCTCGGGTCGAAGATGCAAACGACAATGATCATTATGATTTGGGAGAAAAAATCATTCACATCGGGGAGGAATGGGACAAAGAGGGGATAAAGATTACCCCGGAAGAAAAAGAGATGGATCAGGGCGATCCTTACATGAGACTGATTGAAGAGGCGCTGGGGTTTCAAAGAAAATCCAACACCCCTTTTCTTGGAGGCATGTCGCTTTCCAAAGCGGCTGTTTTTGTGAGTGCCATGTACAATGTCGAAATCTGTACCCATAATTTTTGTGATTTTTCCGAGGATTTGAATCGCGCCGAGGAAGCAGCGAAAAATATAGGCGAGCCTGTCCTGACCGCATATAAAAATCGATTGGCGAGGTTTTATGAATTCGCATTGAGTGAACTTCAAAGTAGAACCAAGGAAGGCTTTGGTAATGAAACTGTAAAATATGTGGAAAAGCATTTGGCATGGTTGGACCGCTTTGCAGTTCGTGCCGGAAAAGCGCCTCTTGATGCCGAAAAAAAGAAGGCCATCCTGATGGATGCTTTGACCAGCGACGCCCGGGATTCATATGTGACTGTTCTGTGTACCGCAGGGGGAGGATGGGCAGAAGAGGCGGCAAAGGCCTACGAGATACTTAGACAGTTAAAGGCCGCAAAAACCCGTGTTAATTCGGTTTCGCTTGGTACGCCATTTGAGGTGGATGCGGATAACATTGTACGGCAACAAGATCTCATACTTTTTGAAAATTACATCCGCGAAACAGCCGCCGCTAAAAAAATCAATGATGATGCCCGTAACTATGCCTTTGACACAGGCATTCTCCCGTCCGCGGAACTTGAAGAACCCAAAGACGTTGAAAAAAGATATTCAAAAGCTATACAGGCGGCCATTGAACGTTTAACGCCTAAAGGGAGCGGTGAAGAACGGAGAGCAACTGAATCGGCAGGGGGTGGTGGAGACGAACCTCCGGCGAGAACTCCGGCTCCCGTCTTAAGTGTGGGAGAGCAAGCGCCGATGTTCGGGCCGATGAAACTCCATAATCCGCAAGAAGCCGGAATGACTTCTTTTACTTTAAGTCGTTACGTTGGAGAGGAGCCCGATGGCGATACAAAAGGTGTTTTGATCTCCTTTTTTGCCACATGGTGCGGGTCCTGCAAAAAGGAACTTCTCGTTCTTGTGCAATTAAGTGAAAAATATAAATCTAGGGGATTACAGGTCGTGTCAATTGCCATTGATAAGGATGAAGAGGCTTTCCCTGCCATTCGTGATCTGGTAACTAAAAATCATATTACGTTCCCAATCGTTATGGATCGTTTTAACATGCTTGCGCGGCGTTATTTTGGCGAACAGACGTCGCTCCCGTCCATTTTTCTTGTCAGGCGGGACGGCACAATTGTCTTGATGGAACAGAGATATAACGAAGACGTGTCTGCCATTCTTACATCAAGCGTTGAAAAACTGGTTGGGAAGTAAATCTATGGTCAAATGTCTGAATAGAAAAAAAGAGGCTGACCCGGCAAACGGGCAACGGGAATCAATCTCCGCTGATTGGATATACCAACAACTCAATTTGCCAGACACCATACTTGATTCCGGTTATTCGCAGTTTCGGGGCGAATCGGAATACGCGCAAGGAAAAGGTGACGGTTGCGTGGAACCGGCGGAGGTCTACAGGTATTTATTCGGACACGCATCTGAATATGTAGGGATCATCAAGACACTTACCGGTTCATTACCGTCTTTTGTTCTTGATGACTTCGATGCAGGTACCGACCGCGACAAAAAAATCAGGGATAAAACAGACAGGACAATCCTTGCGTTGAAGGATATTTTAAAATCAAGAGGATATTTGGAAGGGACAGATGCCTATCAGGAAATGCTGGCGCTTGGCCTTTTTTATTTCGTTTATTTCCCCACGCAGATGCAAATTTCCTATAGAAAGCGCCTGCAACCAAAATCACTGGAGAAATTGGCAAAAGACGCCGCTGATTCCTCATTGCCTGATTTTGCATCGTATTTTTTGAAAAACGGAGGGCTCGGAGTTGTTGATATGGCAGGCGATGCAAAAAAAGAAATGACGGCACTGGAAGCTATCTATGCAAAAAACGCAGATTGCACCGAGCGGAGCAAGATATTGTATGCCGTCTTTTTGCAGGCGG
>JACRBV010000140.1 GCA_016213065.1 Deltaproteobacteria bacterium | reverse complement strand
TCTATCACCACGGCAACGATCAAAAAAACGGCACTGACCACACCCCTCGATTTTTCCTTTCCTTAATCGTTGCATAATAGGATGAAAAAGAAATAACTTTTCGATCCCCTCATGTAAAACATTCCCTAAAACCATAGAAGCCCTGCTGGTGACTTTAAATTCTCCTTTATAACTAATGATAAGACCAGCAAACCCAACATTATTAGGTGAACCAATTTCTCTATCAATAAGATGCCAAAGAGCCCCTCTTGTTTCTGTTGGGACGTTGTATTCTCTAGAATATTCTAAGATATCTTTCAATGCCTTTTTGAGATGCTTTCCTTCCAGAGGCCGATCAACGTTGAGCGTAAAAAGTTGTTTGGCATATCCTTCAATTACAAGGCGCGTGAAATTCATAGCAGAAGCACCCGCAGTTATGGCAAGCTTAAAAAAATCGGGTATCCAAGGAGCTGTTTTTTCACTTAAAATGGCTAAGAACCAGAATGGAATAGAATGCGTCTTTAATAGATGGCATCCATCCAAAGATTTTTTAAAACTTCCATCACCTCGAATTAAATCATGGCTCTGACTATTTGGTCCATCAATGCTGATTTGAATAGAAACATTCAGTTTTTTGAAAGAAACAACCTGATCAAAAGTCAAAACTGTTCCATTTGTTTGAATGCTCAAATCACAGAATGGAAAATATTTACGAATATTTTCTAATAATGGAATCAAAAAAGAACACAAAAGTGGTTCGCCGCCGCAAATGGTTATTGACGGTTTCATACGCAATTTCTTTAACAGTTGTTTGTATTGTTCAAGAACTTGTAACCATTGTTCATAAGTGAGGGCACCCTGATTTTTGTGGTGAGGGTGATAACAATGCACACAGGCCAGATTACAAGCGTTAGTTATATCAAGCTGGATTCCCAGAATTTGCCGTTGAGAATCAACAAGGGGCCAGATTTTATTGCAGAACCAGTCAATAAAGCGATTAAACATATTCTGTCTTTCAATAATCTTTTCGGAGGTTATCCAAAAAAGTTGTGCGATTTTTTGTTTTTATTTTCTCTTTTTATAAAGCAATTCCCATGCCATGTGCGAGAAAAGTCATATCGTGTTAAAAATCATACAGTTGAGGGAAAAGATGAAAGGGGTGTATGTGTGCGGAAGTGTATCAGTTTTGCAACACCTGTCTCAAAAGTTGTGCAAAAAAACGGGAGGGGGGTCAAGGCAGGGAAGCTTGGTCCGGCGGACCAAGGAAAACTGCCGCGACAACATTTAAAAATTTGCCGGTGGAGGGGGCTTTGCTAAGCCCCTATTGGAATCTGCCGAGTGAGCAGAGCGAACGTGAGGGGGAGGCTCCAACGGCTTTGCCGTTGGAGGGGGCGACGCAAGCCCCTACAAATAGATTTCAGGATTCGTTTTCCAGATTTTCCAAAAGGGTTTTCAGTTCTTCGAGATTTTCTTTGCAAAGCTCCTGAAATTTTTGGAGCTTGGGGTCTTCCTTGTGAGTGTCCACAAGATGCAAAAAAGTCTGAATCGGATTGATGCAATTACGAATTTTGTGAAACAGTTGGGCCTTAGCGTTCTTTTTACCCATCGTGCGACATTCTAGAAACAATTTGCCGCTAAAGGTCAATCATAAAATGAATTTATGTTTGGTTATCTTTAAATTTCTCTTTGCGCAGAATCTGGATGGATTTTGTCAAGATTGGGTCAGGGTCGCTTTTATAGTCTTTGATGGAAGGAATGATTTTCTTGTTTACCTCAATTGTACGACCTTCAATTAGCTGGCCATCAGCCGCCCATGATTTGTCCCACGGAACACTCAGTAGAGCACCAGATGCGGGAAGTCTGTAATGTTTAGCGCCACCATTGCTACCCGAGGCAGGTTCTCCCAAAATCATGGCAATGTCGGCCGTTTTTGCCGCGACAACAAAATAGGAACAGGTAGAACCGCATTCCGGCCCGGAAAGAATGCCAGCGGGTCTGTTCTTGAAATATTTTCTTAAACTCATATTGGGTTCAGCCATACATTTTTCAGGTGCACCCCATGTTCCATCTTTGTTTAGGAATGATTCTGTAAAAAAATGTATTTTTTGATCTACCAGCAATTGCAATGCAATTTCTGCAATGGTGAGTTTGCCGCCACTATTTTCTCGAATATCCATTATCAAAGAATCGGTTCCCTTGGCCTTTTTCAATGCTGTTTTTAAGTGTTTGAGAAAACGATAATAGCCGTCTTTGTCTTTGTGATCTTCGGGAAGACCGCAATGAAAAGTTTTGACGATTAATATAAAAGTGCCGCTTGGATCCAGTTTGCTTTCAATACAACGGGGTTCTGGTTTACCAGCCTCTTTGTCCCACCACACATATTTTTGCCAGTTCAAAGGGAGCATTTTTGTTTTACCGTTTGGTAAAAGTAATGTGATAGTTTTTGCTGGAGGGTTTTTTCTCACAAAACTATACCAGCCAAGATTGTTCATTGCCCCATTTCTTCGTCTTAATTTGGTTGATCCGTTTAGTTTGTCAGCTCTTCGCCGAAGCCATATTTCGATGGGGAGATTGTCAACTTGGGTGATTAGTAGGGGTAGTGGTAAATGGGAACAGTCTGCCGGCTTTTCACATTTAACAAGAGCATAACCTTCTGAAACGTGGGCCACATGCAGACCGGAATGATAGCTTTGATCTTCAAATCCAACCGGAAGGAAAATGTCTAAATGTGGATCGTGAAATAGTTTCAGTGTTTCCTCCATGGAAGCAAGATAATCTTCGTTACTGCCATCAATATGTTTTTTTAGGGTATTGAGAATTTTATGAATATTGATGCCATCCTGCTTTTCATGAATCTCTTTATTGCTCCATTTAGTAGTAATTATTTTTTCAATATATTCAATCTCCTTCAGCCGCTCTTTTGGCGTAGTAGCGTGAAGACTGCTCGCCAAAAGAGCGGACATCAGAAGTGTAGTGATAAGGAGTTTTTTAAACAGCATCCGAATCCTTTTTCTCAAAATTACTTGCATACTTAAAAACTCCTTGCAGAAAAGAAGATTCCACATTGAAGGCACTTTTCGTGACTTTGGTTCTTTGTGCTCTTTAGGTTCATTTGGTTCTCTATAAGGTTTTGGCGTATCAGGTTCATTCGGTGGAAGATGAATTTTGGGTACCTTTGGTTCTTTGGGTTTCCATGGGTATGTATGACACCAATCATCATCATCGACCGCTAAATAAATAGTTCCAGTAGTGGAAGATGGAATGCCAGAACTTTCTTTATTGCTTTTTGGATCTTTGGGTTCCTTGGGGGTTTTGGATTCTTTTGGCTCTTTAGGATAACATGCTGGATCCTGAGGCTCTGTTTTACCCCAGCCCCTTTGCTTCTCACCCCGATCGGTTCTAACTTCACACTCTACCTCCCTCCAAGTCGGTCCCCCAATTGCGCTGCGCTTTGCCATATCGATACTCATATCACTACTCCTTGTTTTTGGCATACAAAAGGACTCAACTATAGAGACCCATTTTCTGCCGTTTGTTATGGCAATTCATGTCGCAATGGTTGTGCCAAGTAAAAGTGAGTCTGAATGATTATCGCAGAGACAGATATTTGAATTTGAAACAGTGTGTATCAGCAAATAAACAAAATTTGGAAAATTATTGATTCTGTCATTGCGAAAAAACCAAACCATCCAATTGACGCGTGTGCTGTGGTGTGATGAAGGAGATTACTGTTATGCCCAACATGAATGCTTGGCGGTTGGAACCCGGAAGACCTTCTCTCCCTGAAGTTCATCGAAGCGTGCCGATGCCTGAGAGTGCTTCACTCTGGCGCAAGTTGTTGGCGTTTGCCGGGCCCGGATATTTGGTGGCGGTGGGTTACATGGATCCCGGTAATTGGGCGACTGATCTGGCGGGCGGGGCGCGTTTCAATTATGCCCTTCTAAGTGTCATTCTTCTCTCCAACATCATGGCGATGTTTCTGCAGGCGCTGTCCGCAAAACTTGGCATCGTGACAGGTCGCGATTTGGCGCAGGCGTGCCGCGATCATTATTCCAAACCCGTGCGACTTTCTCTCTGGGTTTTGTGTGAAATTGCCATTGCCGCGTGTGATTTGGCCGAGGTGATTGGTTCGGCCATCGCGTTGAATCTTTTATTTTCGATCCCGCTTGTGTGGGGCGTTGTAATTACCGCCGGGGATGTTCTGCTTCTTTTATATTTGCAGAATAAAGGGTTTCGATATGTTGAGGCGCTTGTCATCACGCTCATTCTTATTATCGGCGCCTGTTTTCTGACGGAAATTATTTTATCCAAGCCGGATATTGCCGGTGTTCTGCACGGTTTCATTCCGACAACGGAGATTTTTAAAAATCCGGAAATGCTTTACATCGCCGTTGGTATTTTGGGGGCGACCGTCATGCCGCACAATTTGTATCTTCATTCTTCCATTGTGCAGACGCGCAACTATCCCGATACGGAAGAGGGAAAAAAAATGGCGATCAAATATGCCACCATCGACTCCACCGTTGCGCTTCTTTTTGCGCTGATGATCAACGCCTCGATTCTCATTATGTCTGCCGGTGTTTTTTACAGCCGCGGTCTTCATGAAGTGCAGGGGATAGAAGAGGCGTATAAATTGTTGAGCCCGCTTCTTGGCGTTTCCTTCGGCGGTTTTCTTTTTGCCGTGGCCCTGCTGGCTTCCGGACAAAACGCGACACTGACAGGCACTCTTGCGGGGCAGATTGTCATGGAGGGTTTTTTGAATCTCCGCTTGCCACCGGTCGTGCGCCGTCTTATGACGCGTCTCCTTGCGATTATTCCCGCGGTGATTGTAACCGCTTTTTTCGGAGCGCGCGGGATGGGAAAGCTTCTCATCTTAAGTCAGGTGGTTTTGAGTCTTCAACTTTCGTTTGCGGTTTTTCCGCTGGTTTTTTTCACAAGCGATCGCAAAAAGATGGGGCGTTTCGCGAATGGATGGTTGATGAAAGGAATTGGTTATGCGATGGCGGTTTTTATTGCCGCGCTGAACACATGGCTTTTGTATATGACAATTTATGTATAAAAAAATTTTGGTGACATTGGATCATACGCCGGCGGATAAAACCATTTTGGAGCATATCGAAAAGTTGCACCGTTTTATTCCGAGCGAAGTTTTGCTTTTGCATGTGGCCGACGGATGGGTTGCCAGAAATTATGAACGTCTTCGCCTGCGTGAATCGGAAGAGATGAAACAGGACAAGCGATATTTGGCAGAGGTGGCTAAGCGACTGATGAAGCAGGGAATCAAGACCACTCATTTTTTGGCGATGGGAGAACCCGCCGATGAGATTATCAAATTCGCCAAGGAACGAAATTGCGATTTGATTGCCATGTCCACACACGGCCACCGTTTTTTGTCCGATTTTATTCATGGCTCCACCGCAACAAAAGTTCGTCATCAGGTGGAGATTCCTCTTCTGCTGATCAAAGCGCGTCCGGTGGGAAAGAAAGAATGAAAAGTTTTTCTCTTTATCTCGGAATGATTGCGGGATTCATCCTTCCTTTTTTCAACATTCCGCTCATCCTGACAATCCGGCGCAACAAAAGTTCAAACAACATCAGCCTTATCTGGACTTTTGGCGTTTGGATCTGTTCTTTGTTGATGTTGCCGCAAATTCTCGTCACCGAAGATATGACCTTTAAAATTTTTGGGTCGGTGAATTTTGTGCTGTTTTCAGGAGTAGTTTTTTACGTCTGTCGGTATCGTTAATTTGAAAAAAGCGATCAGCTATCAGCGGTCAGCTAATGAAAACTCAATCATTTCACAACCTGAAAACTGATTGCTGATCGCTGATCGCTGACAGCTTTTCTTAGATGACTGAAGAGCCAGAGCAGAAGCGAAGACAAAATCAAACCGCCGCCAAGCAGGGTTTTTTCATCGAGAGGCTCGTTAATGAAATGGTGGGCCAAAAAAGTTCCACAAATTGGCTGTAGGAAAGTTGACAAAGCGAGTTGATTCACCGGAATTTTTTTCAACAGATAAGTCCATCCACTGTAAGAGAGCGCGGAACAAATAAGCGCCAGATACAGTGTTGCTCCCCAGCTTTTTATTCCAACCGCGGCGATATTGGTGGGTGTGAGCAGAGGCCAGTAACAGGCAAGATTGAATAAAAAACCCACGAACATCATCCAAGCCATCAACTCAAAAGGATTTCTTTTCCGCACCATATAACGCGAAACCGTGGAGCCCACTCCTTCAAACAAAAGAGCCGCCAGAAAAAAAGTGTCGCCCAACATGCGCTGTACTTCCAAAGAGCCCGCGGTTCCCTGCCAACCCGACATGATAATCATTCCAAAAGTGGCCACAAAAAAAGCGGCCAATGTTTTCCACCCGATGCGTTCCTTCAAAAAAATAGCGGCGATGGAGGCCGCGATGAGCGGTTCGAAGGCGGTTAGGATGGCGGTGTCTGTGGCGTAGGTGTGAGTCAGGGCGATCAGTTGGCAATAGGGGGAACCCGAAAAAACAAGAACACCCATGAAGATGATGAGCATCCATTCACGCGCTGAAAATTTTGTGGTGAGTTTAAAAGCGCGCAACAAAATGAGATGAGATGCGAGGCGGTCCCGACGAGAAAGGCCGGAGCGTACCTTTAATGGTACGTGAGGACCTTTCGAGGAGGGCCAACGAAGCAGATCGCTCATTTTGTTGCGCGCTCCGAATTTTCCTGCGAGCAAGAAGGCCAGCGAAGCAATGCCATAGCGAAAAATAAGAATCAGTCCCACAGGCATATCGATCATCACCTGTTTCTGGAACATGTAAGAAGCCGACCAGCCCAACTGCATCAGAAATAAAAGAACCAATGTCATGTGCCGGCGAGAGGACTTGAACCTCCAAGGGATTGCTCCCACTACACCCTGAATGTAGCGTGTTTGCCAGTTTCACCACGCCGGCCTGGTAAAAATTCTTTTATAAGAACATATTTTCTCTGTAAACAGGGAACATTGGGTTTATAAAGGTTTTTTATAAGTGCCACTGAATCCCATTTACTGAATTTAAGCACAAATACCCCTTTGCCTTTTTGGAGAGAGCCCTTTTTGGCGATTAATTTTTGGATTTTACTCTGGATCCATTCCAGGTGAGGCAAAGAGGCTGAGGTAAAAGTGATATAAAGTCTCAGGCTTTTTGGATAGACCTGATCAAAATATTTCCAAATAGAACCATCTCCATCCAGATGGCCTCTCAAAAAATGAAAAAAGAACTTGTCTGGAATTTTTAGTGGCCCCAGAATTTTCGATTTATTGGGCATTAATCCAATTGTCAGTAGCCATCGATAAAGTTTTACATCGCCAAACTGAATTCTGAAAGAAGTGTTCTTTTTTGTGCCGCCACTTTTCTTTGTGCAAATTTTGTTTTTTAAGTTGAGACATTCTTTGAATGTTTCAATGAGATCTCTGTCATTCGAAGTAAAATCGAAATGGCGACCATCTGGAGAAAGATTTCCATCCGTAGTGATTAACCCAACGCTATATGCCAATTTGGGTGTCCAGATCATTTGTTCACGATGCTCGTCGACTTAACTCTCTTCGTCTTCTTGAAAACCATCGAGTTCGTCGTCTTCTTGGCTCACGATGGCGCCACAATGGGGGCACGCTTTTTCTGCTTCGTCATAAGTATGTCCGCAGTTGGGGCATACCTTCTCTTCGTCTTCATCAAAGTCAAGATCGGCCCAATCTTTTGCTACCATGTTCAAGTCCTCCCTTGCGTTCGCTCCTTAGTTCAGGAATAACGAAAAAGTCAATGATGGCAAGCGCAAAACAAAATGTCCGTTTTTGCGTATACCAGTTTGTCATCCCTGCGAAGGCAGGGATCCAGTCTTTTTCAGCTTTTCTGGATTCCCGCCTCCGCGGGAATGACAAAAAGAAATCGGATATTTTGTTTTGCGCTCGCCAGAATACGATTGACCCTGAAAATGAATAAAATAGTCGGTGAGTTATCCCTCCATTATGAAGGTTATGGTTTCGTTATCCCTAAGGAGCCCGGACATCCGGATGTCTTTATTCCGGCGCGTCTGGTGGGGGACGCCATGCACGGTGATATTGTCGAAGTCTCGGTTCGACAGAGCGACAAGAGTCTTTTCGAAGGGGCCGTAGAAAAAATTCTGGAACGCCGTTTGAAGCAGTTGGTGGGACGTTTGGAGATGGAAGGGAAGTACTGGTCTCTCATTACGGAAGATCAACGGGTTCATCACCGGATGAGATTGAAAAATGTTGATCGAAGTCTCCACCGCGGCGATTATGTCGTCGCAAAAATTATAAAATATCCTCAAGGGAAAAGTGGTTTAGAGGGTGAAGTCATCGAACGTCTTCCTCAAAGAGGCAGTCTCCCCGCCGAAATTGAATATGTTATCGCCAAACATCAGTGGCCCAAAACATTTCCCGATGCCGTATTGGAAGAGGCGGGGAGTTTTAGAAATACCAGCGAGCAGAGCGAGCGTGAGGGGGAGGCTCCGGCGGCTTTGCCGGCGGAGGGGGCGACGCGAGCCCCTATAATAGACCTTCGTTCTCTAGGTTTTGTCACCATTGATGGAGAAGACGCCAAAGATTTTGATGATGCGGTTTATGCAGAACCGCTTTCGGGTGGTGATATCAAACTTTGGGTCGCCATTGCCGATGTCAGTTATTATATCAAACCCAACCAACCGCTTGATCGCGAAGCATACGATCGCGGCACCTCCGTTTATTTTCCCGGGCGTGTTCTGCCCATGTTGCCGGAAGTTCTTTCCAACGGCTTGTGCAGTCTGCGTCCGCACGAAGACCGTCTGGCAATGGTTGCCGAAATGGTGATTGACAAAAATGGCAATGTTCATTCGGAACATTTCTATTCCGCCATTTTTCAAAGCAAGGCTCGCCTGACCTACACACTTGTTCGGCGTCTTTTGGTCGACCGGGAAGAAAAACTGCGTGAGGAGATGGATTCGCTTCTGTCCATGTTGGAAACTCTTTCCGAAGCGGCCACCCATTTGAAAACCAATCGCACGAAACGCGGCACCATCGATTTTGATTTACCGGAACCCGACATCGTTTTGGATTTGACCGGCGGCATTGAAAACATTGAGCGCGCGGAACGCAACTGGAGTCATCAGATTATTGAAGAGCTCATGATCGTGGCCAACGAATCCGTCGCCCGTTTTCTGACAAAGAGAAAAGTGGGATGCGTTTATCGTGTGCACGATTCTCCGCCGCCCGACAAATTGCGCCGTTTTTATCAGCTCGTCAACCGGTTGGGTTACAAGGGAAAGATGAAAATTCCCAGCAGTTCCAAAATTTTGGGAGAAGTGGCCAATTTTTTTAAAGGGCATCCGGAAATCCGGCTCGTCAACACCATGTTATTGCGTTCCATGTCTCAGGCGGTTTACAGCCACGAAAATGTCGGGCATTTTGGATTGGCGAGTGAATGCTATTGTCATTTTACATCACCCATCCGCCGTTATCCCGATTTGATCATCCACCGCCTTTTGAAACAGGCACTGCGACCCGACACCAAAAAAATAAAAATGGGGGTTTTGGCAGAAATCGCAGAGCATTGCTCGATTCAGGAAAGAAGGGCGATGGATGCGGAACGGGAGATGCTGGCGCTTCATAATACGATTTTCATGCAGTCCAAATTGGGGGAAGAGTTTGACGGTATTATTTCGCATGTCACCAAATTCGGATTTTTTGTGGAACTGCTCGACTATTTTGTAGAAGGGCTTGTCCCTTTGCAAAATTTATCGGGTGACTTCTATGTTTATGATCAAGATCATCTCTGTTTGCGGGGCAAAAAACGCAAAAAAATATTTAAAATCGGCGATCGGGTTCGCATCAAGGTGGAAGAGGTTAAGTTATTGGAAAGACGGACCTATTTTAATCTTCTTGACATAGCACGAGAAGCATAATTTTATGCCACAATCATTAAAAAGGAGGTTGCATGGATCCTAGGGATTTGGATGTCATCCAAAGGTATGTTGGTGAAGATGAAACGTTGGAAGTTCTTTATAAAGAGCATATCAGTTACGAAAAACAATTAGCCAAGTTGGCCAGTAAGTTATTTCTTTCTCCTCAAGAAGAGCTCAAAAAAAAAGAATTACAAAAAAAGAAGTTGATCGGCAAAGACAGATTAGAAGCGATCCTGAAAAAATATCGCAATAATCATTAGGATTGAATAGTTTTATGGAAACGACGCTACCTTGTTATCGCAAAAGGCCGATAAACCGGCTTATAACCCAAGAGAGCTACCCTTATCTTATTTTAGGGGTTTTGGCAGGGCTTCTGCTTGGTTTTTTCTTTGGGGCGTTGGGCGCCTTGTTGCCCGTTCTTTTTACTTTTTATGTCCTTATCTTTTTTCGAAATCCCTCTCGCAAAGCGGCCAGACAGGATCGTGGACTGGTTATTTCTCCCGCTGATGGAACCATTTTGGAAATTGTGGACGACGAAGAGAAGCATTACCTCAAGAGCAAAGCAAAACGCGTCAGCATTTTTATGTCTCCGTTTAATTGTCATATCAATCGTGCTCCCATAACGGCAAAAGTTGTGGATTGTTTTTACAAGGAAGGAACGTTTGCCGCCGCTTTCAAACCCAAAGCGATGGAAACAAATGAACATCACGCCGTTTTGTTGGAGGAAGAAGGGAGACAGCGCTGGCTTGTGGTGCAGATTGCGGGATTTTTGGCCCGCAGAATTGTGAGTTATGTGCAAGGGGGAATGTTGCTGAATCAGGGAGACCGTTTTGGTCTTATCCAGTTTGGTTCTCGCACCGATTTATATTGTCCCACCAACGTTGAAATTTTTGTCAAACCCGGGCAAAAGGTGTATGGCGGAAGAACTATTCTTGGAACCAAGGTAGCAAAATGAAAATCACCAAACGTCGAATCAATAGAAGAGCAGGGGTGAAGAAGGGCGTTTATCTTCTTCCGAATCTTTGCACGACCGCCAGTCTCTTTTGCGGTTTTTTTTCCGTCATCAAATCACTTCATGGAGAATTTGTGCTGGCCGCTTGGGCCATTTTGCTGGCGGGCGTGTTTGACATGTTTGACGGGCGTTTGGCGCGGTTAACGCGTGGCAGTTCCCAATTTGGTATTGAATATGATTCGCTCGTTGATTTGGCTTCGTTTGGTATGGCCCCCGGCATCTTGATTTACAGTTGGACTTTGCACGACTTTCACCGCTTCGGCTGGGTTGCTTCTTTTCTCTATTTCGCCTGCGGTGCTTTGCGTTTGGCTCGTTTCAATGTGCAGGCCGATTCCATCGAATCGAAATTTTTTCAAGGACTTCCAATTCCGATGGCGGCTTATGTGCTGGCTACCCTTATTATTTTTTATGATGATTATTTCGCAATCCCTCCGGTGCGAAATTATTGGATTTTGATTCTCACCATGTTTCTTGGTTTATTAATGGTATCCACGTTGCGGTTTCCCAGTGTCAAAGAATGGAATTTTAAAAGCAGGCTTTCCTTTTTTGCGCTTGTCATCACGGCGGTCGCGATAGGAATTCTGGCTTGGGAGCCGCATATCATGATGCTTATCTTCTCGCTGGCCTACATGATCTCAGGCCCCATTTTGGATATTTATCTTCGCTTGAGACCGTCAAAAAAACAGCCGGAGCCCCGTCCCATCAGCCTTATCGAGCACAAAGAAAATCAGGAAAAGCAGGGGTAAAATTGGAAAAGCGATCAGCAATCAGCAGTCAGTTAATAAAAAATCAATCATTCACAAGCTGAAAGCTGATAGCTGACCGCTGACAGCTTTTTTTGAAATACTATGTCAAAGTGCGCTTTTTGTCAGAAAGAAGTTCCCGTTTTGGGCAGGGTGGGGAGATGTGATGTTTGTCCCTCCTGCGATCACGACCTTCATTGTTGCTACCAGTGTCAATTTTACGATATAAAAGCGCACCGTGAGTGTCGTGAACCGCAGGCCGAATATGTCTCCGACAAAGAAAAAGCAAATTTTTGCGATTATTTTGTTTTCGATCCGCAAATTCAGGTGAAAACCGCGGATAAAGAAACTCAGAAAGCCAAACTTGAATCTCTCTTTAAAAAGTCAAAATAACACCATTGTGACGGGTGGCCCGGAGGGTTGTCAGCCCGATCTTTTGGGAGGGCGTGCAACCCGCAGGGACAGGACCCGTCATATTTGAAAATGACATTGTAGGATGTTTTATGGCTGTGCTAGTATAAGCCCCATTATGAAATTAATCTTCGGTTTTATTTTCGCAATTTTTATTTTCGCAACCGCTCCAATTTTTGCCGGCGACCCCATTACCGATTATGCTTTTGCGCAAAAATGTTATCACACGCTGGATAAAACAGTCAGCAGGGGTTGGGATAAATGCGTCAAACAATTTGAACAGATTGTGACGGCTTACCCCAAATCAGATCAGGCATCTAAATCCCTCTTTAGTATCGGCCGCCTTTCACAGGAGAAATACAACATCTCACATAACGATGAAGATTTGCAGGGCGCGTTTAAATCTTTGAACGAATTTGTAAAAACCTATCCTCAGGATTTGATGGCCGATGATGCTCTCTATCGTATTGGGTCTCTCCGTTATGAAAAACAGGGGGACAAGGCAAAAGCAGAAAAAGCAATGAAGGCCATTCTGGAACGTTATCCCAATGGAGATATGGCAAAAGCGGCAGAGGAATATCTGGACAAGTTAAACGGCATTCAGACAGAAAAAATACCGAGTTTCCAAATTAAAAAGAAGGGAAGTGTGATTTCTGCGTCGCCGGACGAAGAAGATGCGGCTTCCATCCCTGAAAAAGTAGAGGCGTTGCCTTCAACGGCGGTAAAAACACCAGTGTCCGAGATGGATTTTCGCATTAAAACGGTGGCCATTGATCCGGGACACGGGGGTGAAGATCCCGGAGCAGAAGGACCCGACGGCACTAAGGAAGCAGATATTGCGTTGCAAATTTCGCGCAAAGTGGCTTTCAAGTTGAAGAATGATTTACATCTAAAACCTTTTTTGACACGCACCAAAAACAAAACATTGACGCTTGAAGAGAGAAATTTAATCGCCAACAAAAAAAAGGCGGATCTGTTTATTTCCATTCATGCCAATGCCAACGATTCCCCGAAACCCACAGGGGTTCAGGTTTTTTATCTGAATAATTCCACGAATCAGGCTTCCAAGCGTCTTGCCGCACGCGAAAATAAGGAATCCAAAAAACCAAAAAATATTTCAGAAAAAATTCTTTCCACCATGTTGCAAAATGCTAACACCGATGACTCGAGAGATTTGGCAAAACTGGTTCAGACGTCGCTCGTTACACATCTCGCCAAAAAATATCGCGCGGTGAAAGATTTAAAAGTGGATTCCGCTCTTTTTTATGTATTGGTGGGGGCCAAGAGTCCCAGCATTTTGGTGGAGACCTCTTTTATTACCAACCCCAAAGAGGAAAAACGTTTGAAAGACAGCCAGTATCAGTGGGAAATTGCAGAGGGGATTACAAATGGAATTAAAAAGTATATTGAAACACGTCACAAAGTAGCGACTTCCCTTTAACATGCTTCTTGCACTCCTATTTTTATTGCTCATCGGATTGGTGATTTATCTCTGGGTGCGTGAGCGCCGCTATCTGAAGAAAAAAACCTCCGAAGCGATGAGTGAAAGGGTCTGGAAAGATGTAATTGAAGAGAGGGAAGAAGCGCTGAAACGCCGCCGCAAATTTCGTGAATCTCTTGAAAGAGCAAAACAAAAGGAAAAATTGTGAACAAAGGAATTACAAAAATTTTTTTTTGGTCCTTTCTTTTTTTATGCGTTGGCACAACATCCGCAGTGGCGAAAATTCCCAATGTCCTCTCACATGCCGAAGGGGATATCCGTTACACTTTTGCCTATTGGCCCGCGATCCTGATCGGTGGTGGCGCCATCACCGCTGGAATTTTGACGACGAAAGATCATTCCATTCAAGGAAATTTTCAAAGACGGCATCTGGGGAAGGCAGATACGGTAGCCGAATTTATCGGCCAGCCCTATGTGCTCGACCCCGCCGCTTTGGTTTTATTTGGTGCCGGAGAACTTGCCCATAACGAAAAACTTTCTGTAACAGGAGAAACACTTCTTGAAGCGCTCCTCTTTACAGACGCCATGACCGGAATTTTGAAACTGGGATTTGATCGCAAGCGTCCGAATGGTGGAAGTTACAGTTTTCCTTCGGGACACGCCTCTTCAACCTTTGCTGTTGCCACCGCATTGGAAACTCTTTACGGACTCAAAGCGGGAATCCCCGCCTATGCATGCGCTTCTTTTATAAGCATCACGCGTGTTGATATGAATGCGCATTTTGTTTCTGATGTGGTTTTTGGAGCGGCCTTGGGTTCCGCCATCGGCTGGGGCGTTGCCCATTTTCACAAATTAAAAAATCCAAATCTCTTCATTGTCCCCACCGTCGCGGAAGGGAAGGGGTTGAGTATCGTGGGAATATTTTAGTTTATGGAATCGAAAAAAAAATTCACAATCAAAGCCAGAATCAAAAGTTTTGCCTATGCTTTTCAGGGAATCAAGCATCTGCTTTTCTCACAGCATAATGCGTGGGTTCATTTTGCCATCACAGTTCTTATGATTGTGCTCGGATTTGTTCTGCAACTTTCCACCGTGGAATGGTGTCTGATTGTTTTGGCGATGATGATTGTATGGACGGCAGAGGGAATGAATACAGCCTTTGAATTTTTGTCCGACGCCGTTTCAGAAAATCACCACCCGTTGATTGAAAGCGCCAAAGATATCGCGGCCGGAGCCGTCCTAATTGCCGCCATAGGAGCAGTAATAATCGGCATTTTAGTTTTGTATCCGCATTTGTAATTTACTCTCAAAAGGCCGTCGAATATTGGAGAGATTATAAAAGCAGGAGATAGCTTATGAAAACCAAAAAATATAAAGATTTTCTCCAGAAAGAACTGAAAAATCCAAAAATCGCTGCCGCATATTTGAACACATGCCTTGAAGAAGATGATGAAGAGTTAATGCTTATGGCTTTGCGAGACGTTGCCGAAGCGCAGGGAATGGGAGCGATTGCAAAAAAAACCAATATCAGCAGAGTCACTCTTTATAGAGCTCTCTCCAAGGGGGGTAATCCAGAATTCAATAGCTTATTAGATATTTTAAGGGCATTACGACTTCGGTTCTCCTTCAAGGCCCGGGTTGCCTAAATGCAAGTTTCCTCTTGAACATCTGTAGTAATTTGTTATCTGCAGACAATCGCGCGGGAGTAGCTCAATTGGTAGAGCGCAACCTTGCCAAGGTTGAGGTCGCGGGTTCGAGCCCCGTCTCCCGCTCAGAAAATAAGTCCCGGCCATCGGTCGGGATTTGTTTTTTTGCAGTCATATACAGAATACGAAAACAAATCATCTCCTGACGTATTTGCTACATCTTTGGTTCACCAGTTCACAATTATCCCAACCTGATTCCGGCATCCATTTTGCGTATGCATACTGCATGGATTACTAGCGAAAATTGTCTTGCGCTCTATATCCAATTGGTCATATTATGACAATGAAGGTATCCTTTTATACAACTGGCTCTGGCAGATCATCGGGTTTTTTATGTGCTGATTGAAGGGAAAGAAATGGTTTTGCTCACGCTTACAAGAAACAAGGACAGAAGTTGCCTCTCAAAGAACGGGATGTAGCTGTGAAACGAATGAAGGAGGTTTTATTATGAAACCAAAAGTTAAACGAATTTTACTCAAAGAAGTTCTCAAAAGAGAATTTAAAGATGCAGAGTTCAGTTTTTACTTTGAGAGAGAAAGAGCAATCAGTAAAATTGCCCGATTGGTGAGAGATGCCCGACAAAAATCCAGCCTGACTCAAGCGGCATTGGCCAAGAAAGCAAAGACAAGCCAAACCGTCATTGCCCGTCTGGAATCGGGTGCCGACCAGCGCATTCCATCACTTGATTTATTGGAGAGAATCGCATGTGCCCTAAAAGCAAAACTTCTCATTACCTTCGATTACAAAAAAGCCGCTTGAATCTGGTATAGTTTGTAAACTGTTCCCTAATCCCTCCCATAAATATCCGTTCGGAATTGTAGGAGGCCTGCTTCATCAAGCCAGACTGTTTGGTAGATTATGTTCACGGGTACCGGGGCGGGGAGGAGGATTGTGATTTCTTTTCCTTCGTCAATGGTCTGACGGATTTTCTTTAATGTCCATCGGGGGTCGGCTCGCAAAAGAAGTTCGGCAAGTTCAAGCGGTTTTTCAATCCGAATACATCCGTGACTTAAGTGGCGCATGGGGCGAGCGAAAAAATTTTTCGCGGGGGTGTCGTGCAGATAAACGTCAAACTCGTTCGGCATGACAAATTTGATGCGGCCCAGCGGATTTTTCGGACCCGGTTTTTGTTGGTAGCGGTTCTCCGTAACTTCAATTTCCTCTTTTGTAAGATAATCGGGGTCTTTTTTTATTTTGGAAAGAATCTCCCGTTTGACAATGCTTGCGGGAATATTCCATGTGGGATTAAACGTAATGCCCGTAATGTTGCTGGTGAATATCGGGGTTTCCCAATTCCGCTTTCCCACAATAATAGACATGCCCAGTACCGGTTTTTTATTTTCGAAATAATCGAGATGAAAAGCGGGGATATTAACAAGAACATATTGTCCTTCGGGAATTGGTTGTGGTTCTTTTTCTCTCTGGATGGCGGCTTCAATCTGGCGAATTCTTGTTTCAACGGGAATGTTGAGTGCCTGCAAAGTGGTGACGCCCACAACGCCGTCCTCCGTTAAACCATGGCGTTTCTGAAAAAGTTGGACGGCTTTTTCAAGGGACTCATCAAAAAAATCGGGATCCATTGCCTCTTTTTCCTCCAAATCTTTGGTGAGAAAAAGATGCTCTCTCAACGGCACAACACGGAGATCAGAGAGACCTTTCTCGAGTTTTGGGCCTTCGCCAATGGCCAGCCAACCCTCCGACTTTCTGATTCTTTCATAATAGTGAAGCGCCTTTTCCAGATTTTGAAACGGAATCGCCTGCGCCAAAGTTGGGGTTAAAAATTGGGCAAATAGAAGTAGAACCGTTAAGAGAAGCTTCATTATATTTATGAGAGCGCTGAAAAATTCACTGTCCGCATAAGGGCATATCCGAAAACCGTGATAATTGGGAACCTCCCAAAACTGCCAAGGTGCTAGGCGCCCGCGAACCCGCAACCGGAGCGTACCTTTATTGGGACGTGAGGATTGCGGGTTCGCGGGCAACAACGCAGATGGGCAGTTTTCGGAGGTTCCCCCATAATGAATTCAGGAAAGATCGTCAAGCGTAAGTCTAACCCTTCAAAAAATAACCATTTTTGTTTTGACATGGGGTGTAAAAAAAACTATGGTCCGAAAAATTTTGGGACACATCCCTTAAGGAGGAATTTTTAGATGCCAATTCATATTGAACCGTCAGAGAAGCAGAAAGGCTCCGAGTTTGCGAAGCTTTTGGATTCCCAAGAGCGCCAAACTTTGATCGAAGAAGGAAGTCTCGTCAAAGGAAAGGTTGTTCAACTTACCGATGATTTTGCGATTGTTGATATCGGTTTCAAATCCGAGGGGCAAGTTCCTTTGCGCGAATTCAGAGATCAAAAAGGGGGACTGCACGTTAATGTGGGCGACGAAATTGAAGTGTTACTTGAAAATATTGAAGACGATCAAGGCATCATCAGTCTTTCCAAAGAACGCGCCGATGTTTTGAAAGCATGGGATACATTGGTTAAAATTCAGGAAGAAGACGGCATTGTGGAGGGAGTTGTCATCGGAAAAGTAAAAGGCGGCTTGGCGGTAGATGTGGGTGTCAAAGCTTTCCTGCCCGGTTCTCAAATTGATACGCGTCCCGCGCGCAATTTGGACAGGTACATGGGCAAACGTTTCCGTTTCAAAATCATCAAATTGAACAAACGCAGAGGCAATATCGTTTTGTCCCGCAAAGGCGCTATGGATGGCGAACCCGATCAAAACAAAGAAGCCCTGTTGCAAAATGTTAAGGAAGGGCAAGTGATGGAAGGAAATATCAAGAATGTCACCGACTACGGCGCATTCATTGACTTGGGCGGGTTTGACGGTCTTTTGCATGTCACCGACATGAGCTGGGGCCGCGTTCATCATCCTTCCGATCTTTTCAAAGTGGGCGACAACGTCAAAGTGGTTGTTTTAAAATATGACGAAACGAGTCGCCGTGTTTCTCTGGGTTACAAACAACTTCATGAAGATCCGTGGTCGGAAGTCGAAGGGAAATTCCCTGTCGGCTCTAGGGTGAAGGGGAAAGTCGTTTCACTCACCGATTACGGTGCTTTTATCGAACTCTCTCCGGGCATCGAAGGCCTCGTTCACATTTCCGAAATTTCATGGAACAAAAAAATGAAGCACCCCTCCCAAGCTTTGTCGTTGGCGCAAGAGGTGGAAGCCATTGTCATGGATTGTGATCCAACAAATCGCCGTATCGCGCTGGGCATGAAACAATTGCAAACCAATCCGTGGCATACTTTGGCGGACCAATGTCCCGTCGGTTCCAAAGTTAAAGGAACCGTTCGCAATGTCACCGACTTTGGTCTCTTTGTTGATTGCGGAGTGGGTGTTGACGGACTTGTTCATATTTCCGATCTCTGTTGGGTGCAAAATTTCAATCAGCCTCAGGAAATCTATAAAAAATGGGACACTCTGGAAGCGGTGGTTGTGAATGTTGACACCGAAGCAGAGCGTTTCTCCTTAAGCCTCAAACAACTGCAATCCAATCCGTGGGATGTTATCCGCTCCGTTTATCCTGAAGGGGCTTCTGTTCCGGGAACGGTTTCGGAAGTTCATGCGGGTGGTGCGGTGGTGACAATTGCGGAAGGTGTCGCGGGTTTTTTACCCAAGGCGAAATGCCCAAAAGATTTGAAAGTGGGCGATAAACTCAACGTCACCGTAATGACGGTGGACGAAGAGGGACGCAAAATGCACCTGAAACGCATTGAAGAGTAAGAAGATAAATCGTTTATGAAAGCTGTCATTCTGAGCGAAGCGAAGAATCCAATTTGTTATCAAGTAGATCCTTCACGGAGTTTACCCTGAGCACGAGCAGATTCTTCGCTTCGCTCAGAATGACAAAGATGGCGAAGGGTTCAGGAATGACTTCATTTATGAGAGATGCTTAAGGAATAACCATGAAAAAATGGAGCAAGAGAATTGGTTTTTTCTTTCTCGTTTTGCTGGCTTTGGTCGGCCTGAAAAAAATCTTTTCAACTCCCGGCGCGTTTGGAAAAGCACTGGGCGTTGTTGAGGTGAACGGGGCGATCTGGGTTTCCGATGATTGGGTGGAGCAACTCGACAATTTTCGCAAGAACGACCACATCAAGGGAATTCTGGTGCGTGTTAATTCGCCCGGTGGAACTGTTGCGGCTTCTCAAGAGATTTATTCCAATATTAAAAGAATTGCTTTAACAAAGCCCGTTGTTGTTTCCATGGGGACTATCGCCGCATCCGGTGGACTTTATTTGGCGATGGGGGCCAACAAAATTTTCGCCGATCCGGGCACTATTACGGGTTCAATTGGTGTGCGCATGGATCATGTCAATCTGGAAGAGCTCCTTCGTTTTGCCAAAATTAAGTATGAAACAATCAAGAGCGGAAAGCTTAAAGACATGGGTTCTTTTACCCACGCTCTTTCACCGGAAGCGCAAACTTTGTTGGAACAGTTGATGACAGAAATTCATAATCAGTTTAAAACAGTCGTGTCGGAAGCGCGAAATATCCCGAAAGAAAAACTGGACACTTTTGCCGATGGACGCATTTTGAGCGGAGCCACGGCAAAGGAGTTGGGATTGATTGATGAGCTCGGAGATTTTAGAGACGCGGTGAGTGCGCTTGCCAAGATGGCGAAAATTGAAGGCGAACCGGAATTGGTTTATGCCGACAAGTCCGCGGCTTGGTGGGTGAGAGGTTTCATGGGAACGACAAAAATATTTTTATCCGGTCCACAATTTTGTTATTTATATCCATAAAGTTTTCAATCCATGGTCTATGGTCCATAGTCCATGGTCCCATAAAGGAGGTTTCGTGAATAAAAGTGATTTGGTATTGTACATCGCCAACAGGTTGCCGAATTTGGCGGCCAAAGATGTTGAGGTGATCGTCAATACAATTTTCGATTCGATGACTCATTCGTTGATGAAAGGGGATCGCATCGAGATTCGCGGCTTTGGAAGTTTTGAAGTGCGCGTTCGTCAGGCACGTCAGGGGCGCAACCCCAAAACAGGCCAGCAAGTTTCAGTCGGCACACGCCGCGTTCCGTTTTTCAAAGTAGGAAAAGAATTAAAAGAGAAGGTGAATAATAATCATGGATAATGAAACTAGCCCGCAAAGCGGGCGAGAGGGGGAGGCTCCGACGGCTTTGCCGGCGGAGGGGGCTTTGCCTGCCCCTATAATTTGGGCTCCTTGGCGTTTGGAGTATATAAAGGATGCTCGCCAAAAAAAAGAAGGAGTGCCTTGTGTATTCTGTGATCTCGGTTCAGGAGATCCCAATCGTGAAAATCTGGTTTTGGCGAAGGGAAAAGTCACCTACGTCGTGATGAATCGTTTTCCCTACAACAACGGACATCTCCTGATTTGTCCCTATCAACATGTCGCAAAACTCAAGGAATTATCTCCACAGGTTTATCAGGAAAGTCTCTGGTTTATGGGAGAGGGGATGGAAATTTTGGGCGCTTCCATGAACGCGGAGGGTTTTAATTGCGGATTGAATCTGGGAAAAACGGCCGGATGCGGTATTGAAGATCATCTTCACTGGCACGTCATTCCTAGGTGGTTGGGAGATACCAATTTCATGCCCGTGATCGGAAATACGCGTGTCATGCCGGAATATTTAGGCAACACCTATGACAGAATTGCCGACGGTTTTCAAAAATTAAGGAGCCCACTATGAAACGTTTAGTTTTTGCCATTATTATGGCGTTTCTGTTTTTTGTCCTTCTCAATTTTGTCTACTGCAATCTGGACCAGACCACTTTTTCGTACCCCATTGTTTTTAAATTTTGGATTCCTGTCGTGATGCCAAATGGTTTCAAGTCCGTGCCTCTGCCTTTGGGATTTATTCTTTTGATCACTTTCTGTTTGGGGATGATTGCGATTGCTCTGCTCGAAGCGCTTCCCTCACTTTATAAAACGCTGGAGCTTCGTTCCAGAAACAAGAAAATCCGCGAATTGGAAAGAGAGCTGACAGTATCAAGACAGCTAGCCGGTGTGGAAAAACGAACTTAGGAAACCTCCGAAAACTGCCCATCTGCGTTGTTGCCCGCAAACCCGCAATCCTCACATACCATTAAAGGTATGCTCCGGTTG
>JACRBV010000139.1 GCA_016213065.1 Deltaproteobacteria bacterium | reverse complement strand
CCGCCTGCAAAAAGACGGCATACAATATCTTGCTCCGCTCGGTGCAATCTGCGTTTTTTGCATAGATAGCTTCCAGTGCCGTCATTTCTTTTTTTGCATCGCCTGCCATATCAACAACTCCGAGCCCTCCGTTTTTCAAAACTAAAAGTGCACGAAAGAGAATGGATCGGTTTTTGGATCGACAAACCTTCGGATATCATTTTCAACTTGCAAGGAAACTCCCCCACACACTGGAATATCGTAATGACCTTCTTCATTCACCCGACGGAATTTCAGCCCGACTACAATGGTTTACTGAATTGAATCTGAATCCCTCTTTTACTTTTCGGGGCGAAAAAGAGGTAAAACTGGGTTTAGATTTTGGAGGTTACGATTTGAACGATATTTGGGTGGGGCATTTCATGGTAAAGCTTGGCCCAACTGTTTATGCCGGATATCAAACAGCAGAAGGCAATACGTTTTTGGGTGTAAGCTTGGATCTTAACCTACACCATGATTTCAATGTTACACAAAGATGGGGACTCTCTTTTTTCGTAGGCGGTGCATTGGGTGCATATTTAGGCACAAAAGAAAGTGACACTTATAAAGTGGCAAAAATAGGTCTTCAGTTATTTCATTTTTAGAAGTTTTTTGCTTGCAAACTCCAAACTTCTTCACACCTTCTTCAAACCAACGAAAGATTCTTTGAGGCCGTAATAGACGTTTTTGTTGGCTCCGGTTACTTTTACGATTTCGCGTCGCAAAGTCCAGTGGTTCAGGGGGATGTGGGTGGCTGTTAGCACTTCTTGTTTGAAACTATCCGGATTGAAGGGGTGACTTCCCCAGTTGCAACGATTCTTCAGAAAAAATTTGCGAAGGATGTTTGCCAACTTGACCATCGGGCTCAACCCTTTTTGAAGCGGCACATGCCATTCCAAAAAACCGGAATCGCCCTCTTTTTCCAAAAAGAGATTGTAGTGAAAAGGCATCTCGAAACTTTTGAGGTTGAGAATACTCAAACACCCCTGCTCCGAAAAACCGTGTCCGGAAACGATCGGCGCCCCCGCAATCTCCCCCTGTTGAAAAAAGAGATTCAAAAGGTGATGGTCAAACATCGCTCCGGGAACATGTTTTGAAACGGAAGGAATCAGTTTTTTCAAAAAAAATTTTCTCGTCTGCAAAAAAGTTGGGTGCAAAACGATTGAAAAGGGAATCGGTTCTTTCGCCGTCACCGTCCAATTCCCGTCTATTTTGATTTCAAGACTTTTGAGTTCCTCATCCGCCAAATGGTGGAGTTTATTTTGCGTCACATTATAAAATGTCGCATTTTCAAAACGGGTTTTGGCAAAAGGGAAATTGGGTTTCCGTTTGCCGAGCAAAACAATCCAATCTTCGCCAATCGCGGTTTTTAAAATCAGAAAAAGATGATGGTTGCCGGTGGCAAAAGAAAGAGGCGACATTTTGGTTCATCCGAAAAAGATTCGAAGCAGTCCTTTCAAAAGATTCAATGTTCCATTGCGGTACGGAAACCACCAAAATTCTTTTTTTGCGCAAAATGGAAGCGGAAAGCGGTGTTCAAAAATAGTTTGCTGTTTGGTGAATTGCAAAAGTCCTTCCGGAGCGTGGCGCTGTCCGATACCGGATTGTTTCCACCCGGAAAAGGGAGCATCCATAATCATGAAATGATCCATCACATCGTTGATCGAAACATTTCCCACTTCGATTCTCTGCGCCAAGGATAACGCCTCGCGAGAATTTTTGGTGAAAAGAGTGGCGGAGAGACCGCTTTCGGAATCGTTGGCAAGCGCAATGGCTTCATCGATTGATTCAAACGTCATGATCGGAAGAAGAGGTCCGAATGATTCTTCCTTCATCACCCGCATTGAGTGATTCACATTTGTCAAAATCAAAGGTGACCAGAATGTAGCCGCTACTTTCTGGTAAGCGATGTTCGCGCCTTTTTGCAGAGCATCATTGAGAAGTTCTTCCTCATGTTTGGGACCTTTTGGAAGAGTGGAAGGACTCAAACTTTCCGGAGTCAGTGTTTGGACAATTTTCACGACTCTTTTTATAAACAGCTCAGCGATTTTTTTGTCGACATAAACCCGTTCGGTTGCAATGCAATGCTGACCCGAGTGGGCGAAACGTCCCCAGACACAAGCCTGTGCCGCCCGCTCAATATCGGCATCCTCCAACACAATCATCGGCGCTTTACCGCCGAGCTCCAGAATGCATGGCTTCAAAAGTTCTCCCGCTTTGGCGGCCACTTTTCTTCCAACCGTTGTGGAGCCCGTGAAAAAAATGCAATCCACATTTTCAATTAACTGAGAACCAACGTCGGGTCCCCCTTCAACAATCTGAATCAAATTTTGGGGCAGTCCTGTTTCGAAAGCAATTTCAGCGCCGACATGCGCGGCTTTAGGCGTCAACTCGGAAGGTTTGATGACAACGGCGTTTCCGGCCAGCAGAGCGGGAATGGCATCCCCGATCGTCAACGAAAAAGGAAGATTGGAAGGCCCCAGAATACCAACCACACCGTAAGGCAAACGCTCCACCCGGACTTTTTTATTTTTGAACATCCAGTGGACATCGGCTTGCCGCTTCTTCAAAAACTTCGGACCTTTTTTGCGGTAATAATCGGCAGTCATCAAAACGGTAGCAATCTCGATCCCGATTGCTTCAGCCACAGGTTTGTGGGTATCGGCTAAAATAGCGGTAACAATTTTTTCTTTTTGTCTGAAAATTGATTTTTGAAAATTTTTGAGCCACCGACTGCGTTCACCAACATTCACAGCGGCCCAAATTTTCTGGGCCTCTCTGGCTTTTTGAATGGTTTCTTCGAATTGCATTACTTGTTGGTGAGAAGCCCCCAAAGGCCCGTTTGCCCTTTAACATGCCCAAAGAGAACGCCTTTGAGCCAGCAAAAAAAGCGATAGAAAAGTTTTCCTACAACGATGAGGAAGAAAGGATAGGAAATAAAAAGCACCAGTCCCAAAAGATTCCAAAAGCCGGAAAAATTTTGGTAAGTCGGTGTTGGTATCGGAGATGTTTTCACGATGCCCATTTTGTCGAGCCACGAATACCACATGAAATGATTGCCACCCGCCCCCCAAAGATCAAAATAAAGTCCGCCGGAGACAAGCCAAAATACCGCCAGTGTAAAAAGGCTCCAGCGTTTGAAATGCCACCCCTTATGCAGATGGAGATACCAGATCAGAGTTCCCAAAAGCGGCAGGAAAATCGGAATATCAAAAATAAAACTCAGGAGCACAACATCTCCTTTCGATACCATTCAAGATTATGGCCCATCGCCCCATCTTTAATGATGTCGCGGTATTTAATGACAGGTCCTAGAAGAGGATGGCTTTGTCCGGCCGTTTTT
>JACRBV010000138.1 GCA_016213065.1 Deltaproteobacteria bacterium | reverse complement strand
TCTGTTTTCTGTCCTCTGTCCTCTGTCTTCTGTCTTCTGTCTTCTGTCTTCTGTCTTCTGTCTTCTGTCTTCTGTCTTCTGTCTTCTGTCTTCTGTCTTCTGTCTTCTGACCTCTGACCTCTGCCCTCTGCCCTCTGCTTCTCTCAAACCAATATCTGACCCAGTTTAATCGCGAGCCCCATATCCCCTTTGACTTTTAGTTTTCCACCCAAAAAAGCCATTTGAGGATTTAGGCCGCCGTTGGCAAGTTTTACAAAATCTTCCTCGCTCATGGTCACTTCCACTTTCGCCCCTTCTGTTCCCCCTTGAGCCAAGACGGCGGGTTCTTTGGAACAATCAAGCGTCCAATCGCCGGGCTGAGTGCCGGTAATATGAAACACAACCAGCGCACCGATTGCTTTTGCTTTACTGGGATCTGTTTTTATTTTTGTTGCGATTTTTTCTTCGAAGACCTGCTTTGCATTCTCGTACATTGTCCTTCCTCCTTTATTCAGGGTGCGTGACAAAATGATCTTCTACTGCAAATTCGCCCTTTGGGCTACAACTTCGTCGGATTTCACAAAAAGTCCTCGACGTACATTTCAGGTACGCCTCCGGGCTTTTTGTTCATCCTCCTCGTTTCGCTCCAAAGGATCGAATTTTCGTAACGAACATCATTTTGTCACGCACCCTTGATAAAAAATCCGATAATCCATGGAATCAAAAAACCGGCCAATACACCATGCGAAACTATCTGGCGGCTCCTATTGGAAAGTTGCAATTTATGCCACCACCAAAAATTAAGCACCGCAACAACCAGCACAATACCCATCGGGTGAAAAATAATACTTTGTTGAATATGTCCTTGCAACAGTTCGGAAACAGATCGCCCCAGTTTACAACCGGGGCAATCGATTCCGAAAACATTTTGAACGAAACACCAACTCCAAAACACCTAAACGCCTGCCTTTTGGGCCGCCATATCTCCAATGACGGGAATTCTCCAGCGCTCTCCCTGATAGGCTTTGACCAAACAGATCACCCACAAAACAAGGGCCGCCAACCAAACAATGGGGATGAGGAAACCCAGAATCAGTCCACCAAGAAAATCGGCAAGATGACCCAAAATAATTCCCAAAACATTGAGAACAATGTTCAAGAGAATCATGCCGGCTCCAAAAAAAGTTCCCTGCCACGCATGGAAGCGGACATCTTTATTTTCTTTTTCGATCAGCAGAAAAATAATGCTCGTGATGGGAGCACAGATATAACACAAAAGACTGGCGATATTTGGCGTAAGACCCGTCCCGCCACCTCCACTACTCGTTTGACCTCCTGCCTTCATAAATTCCCCCTTTCAGGACCATGGACAATAGACCATGGACCATAGACTAACGGCTACAGTTCGTTATTATAAAATCCATCCAAAATTGTTTTGTATTTTTCAACGACGGTCTTTCTTTTTATTTTCATTGTCGGAGTCAGCTCTCCTGTTTCTATGGAAAAACCGGTGTCCAATATAGCAAATTTTCTGATTGTTTCAAATGGAGAAAGGGTCTTATTCCTCTCCTCAATCTCCTGATAAACCAACTCCGTGATTTGATCATTACGAGCCAAATCCTGACGTGACGAAAAAGGGATATTGTGGGTCTTCGCGTAGTCCTCCGCCGCATCCCAATTGAGAGTCACCAAAGCCGACAAAAATTTCTGCCGGTCTCCATAAACCATAATCTGCTGAATATAGCGACTCTGTTGCATCAGATTTTCAATATTTTGCGGTGCAATTATCTTTCCACCGGAAGTTTTGATGATATCTTTCTTCCGGTCGGTAATTCTTAAAAATCCGTCTTTGCTGAATTCGCCGATGTCGCCGGTCAAAAACCAGCCATCTTTATCAAAAGCGACTTCTGTTTCCGACTTAAGATTCAGATAACCGGCAAAAACGGTGTCTCCTTTCACACAAATCTCCCCGTCATCTGCAATTTTGATGCGAACTCCCTCAAGAGGTTTTCCAACCGTTCCAAACCGGAAATCGTCGGGACGGTTGATGGCCATCGCCGCGAATGTTTCCGTCAAACCATACCCTTCCACAACTAAAATGCCGAGGGCATGAAAAAAGCGGGAAATTTCTTTATCCAACGGCGCTCCGCCGGAGACAAAAATTTTGACTCTTCCGCCAAAAGCTTTTTTAACTTTTCTGTAAACCAGAATATTGGCACAACCACGGCGTAAGTGACTCCACAGACCATCGGAATGGTTCATGCCGACATCAAGACTCCAATTGAAAAGCTTTTGCAGTGATTTGGAAGACTGGTGCACCTTGTTTAAAATCTTTTCATGCACTTTTTCATATAATCTGGGAACACCGGCCATAAAATGGGGTCGGATCTCTCTTAAATTGACCGGAATCATATCCATGTTTTCGGCATAAGCGGTCTGACAACCTTGCCCCAGATGAAAAAACTGCATCGCCCGCGCAATCACATGGGCCAAGGGCAAACACATAAATCCTATTTCAGAAGGCGTAAAATGAAACACCTCTTGCAGTCCCTGCACCTCCGCCAAAATGTTTCGATGGGTGATGATGCAACCTTTCGGCGGACCCGTAGTCCCGGAGGTATAAATATAACTTGCGGCATGAACCAGTTGAATCGCTTTCAAATTTTCATCGTAAAGATTGACCGGCAAACTCTTCCCTTTTTCACGCAACATTTCCAAATTGATAAATCCCTGAGCTTCTCCTTGAATCAGCACAATTGGAAAAAGGGCCTCTTTCAAATAGGGTTTCAAACGTTCCCACTGAAAAACATCCTCCACAATCAGCAAGGAAACCTTGGCATCCTTCAAAATGTAAGCGACCTGATCCGCGGCCAAAGTGGGATAAATGGGAACGGTAATAGCTTGATTAGCCAGAATGGATAAATCAAGAAGCGTCCATTCCATGCGCGTTTGGCTCAATATCGCCGCCGCCCCACCCGGTTTCAGCCCCAAAGCCGCCAAGCCAAGAGTATAACGCCGCACCGTTTCTTCAGCATCAAACCAGCTCAGATTTTTCCATGTATTTTTTTCTTTATAATGAAAACAGGGAGTAACTCCCAAACGAAGAGCATTGCGGCGAAAAAGTGTAAGGATCGATTCGGCCATGAACGGCGCGAAATATAATCATTTTTAGAGTGATGTCTAGGATGAAACTGTCTCCACTCTTCATATGCAATCGGGTGGGCAAAGCATCTAAAAAAAGACGCGATATTTTTTGGGTCAACGCGTTAGACTCCGCATCCGCCAAAAAACTGGCGGATACTTCGCGTTCCAGCAAAGCTGGAACTTGACACAAATTCGCTCGACTCTCAGCGATTTTTTGCTTTTGATCCCGATAAGGTAAAAATCGCTTCCGAGACGCTTTTTTTAGATGCTTTGCCCACCCGATTGCAAGCAGGGTTTCAAATGAAGTATTTTTAAAAATAATTTTAAGCAATTTGTAATCTTGCTGTTGATTTCCTTTGGCGTGAAGGTTTTCTGGGGTCTGTCGGAGCTCCTTCCATCGATGGATATAATGCCGGAAGGAGCGAGACAGAAGGGGCGTTTGGCCGCCGTAACGGCCAAACGACCCCGTCCCCAGAAAACCTTCACGCAAAAGGAAATCAATACTCTGATAAGAATGACGCGGCTTGTCAACTTTGTGCGTCTTGACCACACAACTTTTTTCGCTATTAGCCGAAGACCATACAGGGTAGCAAAATCATGCGTTTTTCTATTTTGATCATCGTATCTCTTTTGTTGCTGGGCACAGGGTGCAATACTGCTCCGATGCAGTTTGTTTCTTGGCAACAGCAGATGTTTGACCAAACTCCCATTACCGGAAGTCAAACCAAAATCATTTCCTTGCGGAATGAAAGTCCTACGGAAAATCAGAAACTGTTAGGTGTCGGGTTTGACGGCAGTGCTAAAGGAGATGGAAATTTTCAAATCGATAAAGTTTCTGTCGGAGATCGTGTCGTCGGATTAAAAGATATTATTGTTCCTCCCCAAAGTTCTCTGAATATTCAAATCACTTATCATCCACGCAATCTGGAAACAACTCAGGCCGATTTTGGCGGATGGGTCACGGGCGAAAAACCCCGTTTTGTTCCCTATAAACCCGGAGAAGAACCAGCAGAGAAGGACTTTTCCGTGGCAATTCATCGCGCAGTTTTTCTGGCGGTCTATGACATTCCCAAAGCGGGGATCACACAAATAGAACTTGTCGGAAACGCGGTTGTTGGTCCTCAAGGGGAGATTGCGCTTCCGGAAGCAGGCTCAGGTCCTTGCGAAGCGGGTGGTGGTGTGGGGTGTTTTACGGGTGATTTTTCAATCGATATCCCAAAGTTTTTTTCAAAGGGCGGACAGGCCCTTCCTCTTTCAGGTCCGATTCGTTTCGGTGTAGCCGATGGCAAAGCAACTTTACGCATGGAAGATCTGCCGCCGATTTTATTTCCGCTCAAAGGAAATGGTCCGGGAGAACCGCTGGAAGGACAACCGGTAAGCGCCGTTACAATTATTATCAAAGGCATGTCCGGAAGTGAAGCGACAGGAACATTTGATGGAAGCCGCATTGAATTGCAAAACGTGGGTGTGCGCGTGCAGGTGGTGGTAGGCGAGCTTGATCCAAAAGATATTGTGAACATTTCACCGCTCGTTGATTTTAATGTGGATAAATTGATGATGATCACGGAAGAACCGTTCACGGATGGCAACATCACACTGAAAATTGATACCACTCTTTCCCAAAATCCATCCGGCAATCCTCTCTTCGACGAATTTCTAGGCAACGCCGAAATCATCGTCCGCTTCAAAGGCCGCCTAGCTCTATAAAATTTAAGGTTCTAGCTCTACGTTCCAATAACTGAAATCAACGATATTGAGAAAGGGCCTCCATGCATGGTGGAGGTTTGGTTTGGTAAGCAAAAGAGAAAAGGGAAAAGTGTTGGGACGATAAGGAGAGCGTGCCAGCCGCAAACCGGCTTCTTTGGGAAGCATGCCTCCTTTTTTAAAATTACATTCGTGGCAACTTGTCACAACATTGTCCCACGTTGTTTTTCCGCCACGGGAACGCGGAACGACATGATCCAAATTGAGACGGCTTCTTTTCAAACGCCGGGCGCAATATTGGCAGGTGTAATTATCGCGAATCATAATATTGAGTCGTGAAAAACGAACCTCACGTTTTGGAAGCCGGTCAAACGCGGTTAAAAGAATCACGCGCGGAATACGAATTGTGCGCCCCACGAGCCCCATCATTTCATCTTGATGCACAGCCTCGGAGAGTTCCGCCCAACTGCGAAAATCAAATGTCTGGTATTGTTCATCCACCGCTTTGGCAACGCCGCGGTATAAGAGACAAAAGGCACGTTTAACGGAAGTGATGTGGACTGGCAAAAAGGAGCGATTCAAAACCAAGACGGCCGTGTTTAGCATACGGGAATAATTTTAGGCATTCTCCTGTAAAAAATCAAGGCATCTTCTTGATTGTCCTGATAATACTTTTTTCGGCGATCGAACAGAGAAAATTCAAAATTTTCATATAATTTGATAGCCGCAACATTGGAAGGACGCACCATCAGAAAAATATTTTCTACATTTTCTTCGCTCCCCTTCTCCAAAAAAAACTCCATCAACTTTTTTCCAATACCTTGATCATGAAAAGAAGGATCTACGGCAATGTTATAAAGTTCCGCCTCCTCACCAACAACTTGTGTTATGAAATAGCCGACAATTTTTTCGTCCCACACGGCAACATAAAACCAAAACTCCGACCACCGCGCGCAATCCAAAAAAGATTGTCGAGACCAAGGCGTGGTAAAAACTTTTTGCTCAATCTCGCAAATCGCATCAAGATCCTGAATTTGAAAGGGGCGTATGGAAACCCGCAAAATTGTCATTAATTTGACTCCCAAAGTGATAAAAAAGGTTGAAAAACACCCAGACCAGACCATACCAGAGCGTCGCAAGTCATTGTTTTTTCGTCAACCCGATTTTGCAAAACCCTTGGCATGGGGTTTGCGCTGTTCAAGCCTGTCGAAAGGAAGACTTATGAGAGCCATCACAAGAATCCTTCTATTTTCAGTCATCGTTTCTTTGGAAATTTTGGGCGCCTCGGATTGCCCGGCTTGTAATTGAACGAAAATACCTTTCACCCAACTATAAAAAAGTCGTGACTTTTTTACAGTGGGGTGCTACCTTCATGACATGCTAAGAAGATACTTGGAAGGCCCAATCTCCATACATCTCAAAGAGTTACGCCAGATGATCTTTCTGATTGGTCCCAGACAGGTCGGCAAAACGACACTCGCGAAGTCAATGATTCCTGATCTAAAACCCGGTTTTAATTATTTCAATTGGGACTTGACCTCGGACAGAAAATTTTTGGCCACACAATTGTTCCCCGGAAAAATCAATCTTAAGGAGCCGGGGCGCGGCGTATTGGTCTTCGATGAAATCCACAAATACCCACGATGGAAAAACACGCTCAAGGGGCTTTTCGACAGCAACGAACCCGACACGCATTGGATCATCACTGGAAGCGCCGCACTCAACGTTTATCGCAAGGGACAGGATTCACTCCTTGGGCGGAGTTTCCTATATCTGCTCTGTCCCTTTTCCGTCGCCGAAATCACCGGTTCTCCCGTCATCCAATCCGACCCCACGGCCCATTTGTTGAATCTAAAAATGTCCAAACCGGACAACGAGACACAGGAAGCCTTTGATAGCTTGATGCGATTCGGCGGATTTCCTGAACCCTTTTTGAAGGCGACGGAATCTTTTCTCGCAAGATGGCGCACCTCCCGCCTTGAAAGACTTATCAATCAGGATTTGGGCATGACCGAACATCTGAAGCATCTTCCAATTTTGGAACAACTCATGTTTTTGCTTCCTGAAAGAGTTGGAAGTCCGCTTTCACTAAACAGTCTTCGCGAGGATCTTGAAATCCACCATGCCACGGCAAAACACTGGATAGAGCTTTTGGAGCGCGTTTTCTACGGCTTCGCCGTTCGTCCCTACACGGGAAAACTTTCTAGAGCACTGAAAAAAGAACCCAAATGGTATCTGTGGGACTGGAGCGAAATCGCCGATAAGGGGAAGCGTTTTGAAAATATGATGGCCGTCCATTTGATGAAATTCGTCCAGTACATTAACAACATGGGACTCGGAAATCTCTCACTGCACTACGTAAAGGATAAAGAAAAAAGAGAGGCTGATTTCCTTATTGTGAATGAAAAAAAACCGGTTTTGCTTATCGAATGCAAATCAAAAATCAAAACGGTGTCCGAATCCCTGCGGTATTTTGCTCATCATTTGCGCGTCCCGCGGGTTATGCAACTCTCCATGGATTCACAAGAATCATGGCTGACGGAGGACAAAAGCATAAAAAGAGAAGTAGCCTCCGCGGCGACCTTCCTGAAACAATTGATCTGACTTTCGATTATTTTTTGATGCATTCTTTCCCGGCATACTTCACTTTGGGGCCCAGCTCTTCTTCAATTCTTAACAATTGGTTGTATTTGGCGAGGCGGTCGGTGCGACAGAGCGAACCGGTTTTGATTTGGCCTGCCGCCGTGCCGACGGCAAGGTCTGCAATCGTCGTGTCTTCGGTTTCTCCGGAACGGTGCGAAATGACTGTGGCGAAACCGGCCTCTTTCGCCAAACGAATGCAGTCGAGTGTTTCAGTCAGTGTTCCCACTTGATTGAGTTTGATCAAAATCGCGTTCGCTGATTTTGTTTCCACTCCTTTTTTCAGACGTTCCGTTTGTGTGACAAAAAGATCATCTCCCACAATCTGCACCTTGCTTCCCAAAACTTTTGTCAATTGTTGCCAACCGGTCCAATCTTCTTCCGCCAAACCATCTTCAATCGAACAGATCGGATATTTTGCAACCAGCTTCACATACCATTCGACCAATTCTTGCGAAGTTTTTTGAGAACTCTTCTCCGTTTTCAAATGATAGGATCCCTTTTCAAAAAAAGAAGATGAGGCGACATCCAAAGCAATCCAGATATCTTTTCCTGCTTTATAACCGGCGGTTTCAATTGCATCCACCAAAAGATCAAGGGCGGCTTCATTGGAAACAAGATGAGGCGCAAACCCGCCTTCATCTCCCACTGCCGTGCTAAGTTTTTTCTCCTTCAAAATTTTCTTGAGGGTGTGAAAAATTTCGGCGCCCATACGAAGCGCTTCACTAAAACTTGGCGCACCGGCGGGAACGATCATGAATTCCTGAATATCGAGATTATTATCGGCGTGTACTCCGCCATTTAAAACATTCATCAGAGGGACCGGAATTGAAAAAACTGTTTGAGTACCAAAAAGATCGCGAAAATAGGAATAGAGCGGTTTGCTACGCACTTGCGCCGCGGCCTTTGCCGCCGCCAATGAAACCGCGAGAATGGCGTTGGCACCCAGACGGGATTTGTTGGGAGTTCCATCCAGCTCCAAGAGACGTTTATCAACAATCTGCTGTCCGGTAACGGTAACTCCTTTAAGCGCCCCGCAAATGGTGGTATTGATAATATCCATGGCATTCAAAACACCCCGACCCAAATAGCGCTTGGGATCGCTGTCCCTCAACTCCACCGCTTCGTAGAGACCGGTTGAAGCACCGGAGGGAACCGCCGCGCGCCCCAGAATATGCCCTTCCACCCAGCAATCCGCCTCAACCGTGGGATTGCCACGAGAATCCAAAATTTCACGCGCTTTAATGTCAATGATTTTTGCCATGATTTGAATTGTTCCCTATAACGCCTGAAAAAATAAAAGCAAGAATACAAAAACCGAAAAAACAGTGATAATCACTCTGTTGCGGTTTTGATTTGGCGTTTGAGGATTTCAAAATTTCGCCGGATCCGGGTAGCATCCTGCCTTAAACTTTTCTTTCCATACTCCGGCAAAATTTCCTGATAAAAATTCACGAATTTTTCCCACTCAATTTTGCCGTTTTGGAGAAGAGCTCCAATATCCTCAAAATCAACCTCTGTTCCCCTCTCCATCTTGCTCAAAGCCATCGAGTAAAGGTCAAAATGAAACACGTTGACAGAACCGAATGTCCCCACATAGGGAGACCGCTCTCTCCAACCTTTTGGAAGGGGAATGAAATCGGCGGGATTTGCTTCTTCAATATTGAGATGCAAGTCCTCCTTGAGGCGGCGAATAACTTCGATCAATTTTTGGTGGTGATCATCGTCCACTTCCAAAGCAAGATCAATATCAATGGTCTGCTCCCTGAATCCGAAGAAGACAAGCGAAGTCCCCCCCACAAGATAAATTTTGCAGGGAAAGCGAACTTCCTTTCCAACGGATTGCAGAAACTGACGAATTTTTTCAGGACTGACAGGCTCTCTCACAAAATTTTTCCTCCTCCAAGAGAAGACGAATCAGCGCATCGAAACTCGCCTTGTAATTATAGGGTTCGTGGATGTGTCCCTGCAGGGCCTCCTCCAAAGCGCCAAGGCCCAAACGACCATGAAGTAGAACCGGTTCCGGAAGTCCCAGTTCTTGGGAAAAATAATCCGGAAGTAAACCATTTCCAAAATGAGCCAGTTGACGTCTCCAAAGACGCTGAAGATAGACAGCCGCTGTGTAGAGATATCTAAGCATCTGACGCTGTCCTTCCTCCAAAAGCGGTAGGGCATCAAGAACGGCTGATGCCTTTTCGGAATGAACAAGAAAAAAAGCCGTCACCCCAAGTTTCAATCGCGTCGAGTCTGACTGAATTAACCTTGTCAGCAAATCAGAGAGTTCGAGAGAAAACCCCATCGTCGGAGTAAAAGGGGTTGACAAATAGGGAACTCCCCATTGATTGAGTGCGGCAATAGCCTGAATTTCTTTTTCTTTCACCTTCACTCCTTTTATTTTCAAACTAGCATGGTTGGAAAATGCGGTCAATAAACCGAAGACACCCCCTCGCACTGTCAAAATTCCGTCATTCATTTTGATAATTTCAGTAAAAAAACACCCAGATTTGACCAGAATGTAGCCGCTACTTTCTGGTTAAGTCCTTGATTTTTCGTCAATCTGATTTGGAAAAGCCTGGGTGTAAGTCTTAAAAGTTCAGATTTTTTATCCCGCCGCCCGATTCTCCCAAAATTCTTCCCACCGGCCACTGATTTGGCAACAGCGTA
>JACRBV010000137.1 GCA_016213065.1 Deltaproteobacteria bacterium | reverse complement strand
GTGGCAAGCCATTCAGTGGCAAGCCATTCAGTGGCAAGCACCCGCCGCACCGGATGTGGATCCCAACAAAAAATATTCTGCCATCATTAAAACTTCAAAAGGAGAGATCAAGGTTGACCTTTACGCAAAAGAGGCGCCTTTTTCCGTCACCAATTTTTTGCAACTCGCTAAAAAAGGTTTTTATAAAGGATTGACTTTCCATCGTGTGGTTCCGGGTTTTGTGATTCAGGGTGGAGACCCGACCGGCACTGGAACGGGTGGTCCGGGCTACACCATTCCCGCCGAAATCAAACTTCCGCATAAAGAGGGGAGCCTCGCGTGGGCGCGCCTGCCAGAAACCGATCCTCTTGGCAGACCCGTGAACCCCGAGAAGCGTTCCAGCGGTTCGCAATTCTACATCGCTTTGGCCCCTCAGCCTTCGTTAGATGGTGGCTATACTGTTTTCGGACAAACGGTAAGCGGAATGGACGTGGTTCAAAAAATCCAACGCGGCGATACCATTCAAGACATCGAAATTCAGGTGGAGTGATTCAATATTCTTCCGGTTTTTCTTCGGAGGGATTTTCTTCAGGTGGGCCAACGGGTGCTATGGAGGGTTGATGGCCGGATAAGCCTTCCATATCGGCTTCCTGAAAATCAGCGGAGCGATCCTGACTTGTTCCACCCTCTGCTGGTACTGCCGCCGCTACTGGTTTCGAATCGGAAAATTTGGCGGAGCCCCCTGCCGTTGCAAAAAGATCTTTTCCTTTCAGCGTTTCAGGCATTGCAAATTCTTTGGGTTCCCAATCTTTTGTGGCGGTTTGCATAAAATCAAGAAAAATAGGCGCCGCGGTTCTTCCTCCCTGTTCCCCTTTACCCAGTGAACGGATAGCATCGTAACCAACCCAAACGCCCGCGGCCAGATCGGGAACATAACCGATAAACCACGTATCGGTTTCATCGTTGGAAGTGCCGGTTTTGCCCGCCACGGGTTTCCCTAATTTTTTCACACGCTGACCTGTTCCCATTTGCACGACATCTGTCATGAGTTTCACCATAAGGTAGGAAGTTTCCGGCGTCATAATGTGCCCCTCTGGAATATTATCACCGTAAAGAACTTTCAAATCCTGTTTCGAAAGTTTAAGACCATCCGACTCGATAAATTTTTGATTGGCTTCATAAAGAGATTTGTTGAAACCCTCTTCTGCATCTTCTTTTTTTTGTTCCTGATCCCCAGTTTCCAGTCCATGGTCCATAGTCCCTAGTCCATGGTCCATTTTATATTCCTCCAGCACATTTCCATCTTGATCGACAATTTTCTGAATGAAAGTTGGAGCGTGATAGACACCCAAGTTTGGAAAAGTGGAATAGGCGGCGACCATTTCATAAAGATGCATGCCGTTGGCGCCCAGCGCCATCGAAGGATATTTCATGATGGGTGTTGTAATGCCCATTTTGCGGATATAAGCCGTCAGGTAGGGGAGATGAATATTCAACGCAACCCGTGCCGTGGGAACGTTCAGCGAGTGAACAATGGCGTTGTGAACCGTTGTCATTCCCCGATATTTACTGTCATAATTTTTGGGACTCCACATCTCATCGCCGACACGAATGGTAAACGGACTGTCAATAAGAGGAGTCTTGAACATGTAACCTTTGTCGAGGGCCGCCGCATAAATGAAGGGTTTGAAAGAGGAACCGGGCTGACGAACGGAATCCATTGTTCTGTTGAACTCGCTCTTCACAAAATCATAGCCACCGACCATTGTTTTCACATAACCCGTTGTGGTTTCCTGCGCGTACAAGGCTCCCTGCACCAGCGGGTCTTGATAGAAAGAGAAATGTCCATCTCCCTCTGCGCGCACGCGGACGATATCGCCTATTTTTAGAACGCTTGACGGGTCGTTGATATAAAAACTTTCATTATAGGCCAGAGTTTTTGGGTCATAGGTCATATCTCTTTTTGGAATTACGCCAGAAGTTCTTCCCACCGCGATCTGTGTTTCGGTCCCCTGAAAACCTGTGACAACGGCGGAATAGGTTTTGTGAATTTCAATGGGTGTCGGGGTTTCACTCGATTCGGGAACAGGAGGGAACATCACAAATTGTTTACGTTCTTCCTGTAAAATTTGCTGATGAATTTTTTCTTTTTCCGAAGGGATGCTTGTCGGCGCAACATTGTCCAGTGTTCCTCTCCAGCCACTACGTCTCCGGTCAACCACTTCCAAACCTCTTTGTAACGCTTCATTGCCCGCTTTTTGCATGACTGGATCAAGTTGCGTATAAATTTTCAAACCTCCGTAATAAAGTTTGTCCTCACCATATTTTTTCAGCAACATCTCCCGAATGTATTCGACAAAATAGGGGGCAAGAGCGAGGTTGCTCTCTTTATCAACCCCCAGCACATAAACTTTGATGTTGGTTGCCAAAGCTTCCAGACGCTCTTTATAACTGATAACGCCTTGTTCCACCATGCGGGACAAAACGTATTCCTGCCCTTCTCTGGTTTTATCAGGATGACGGAGAGGGGAATAGAGTTCCGGGGCGCGGGGCAGACATGCTAAAATGGCCATTTCGGCGACATTCAAATCTTTAAGGTCTTTGTGAAAATAATCCTCAGCCGCGGCTTTGACACCATAGGCTCGGTTACCAAAATAAATTTGATTCAGATAAAGATAAAGTATCTGATCCTTGCTGAGATAGCGTTCCAATCGGGTAGCCAGAATGGCCTCTTTGATTTTGCGTGTATAGGATTTCTGCCGTGACAGCAGGAGAGAGCGGGTGACTTGTTGGGTGATGGTGGATCCTCCCTGTTTAATTCCTCCCGCTTTAAAATTAGCCAAAAAGGCTCTTAAAGTTCCTCTAAAGTCAACTCCGTGATGTTCAAAAAAACGCGCATCTTCCGCGGCGATAAAAGAGCTGATTAAAAGAGGGGGGATTTCCTCGATGGGAACCAAATAGCGCCTCTCTTCATTCCAAAATTCTCCGATACGAGTGCCATCCGATCCAAACACCTGAGAGATAAGGTAGGGATGATAATCCGAAATCGTCGTGATATTGGGCAAATCGCGCGCAAAATAAAAATAAACCAGCATGACGGCCACAAAAGCTGTCCCCACAAAGGTGGCGAACAGAGTAATCATGACTTTAAGGAAGCGACCGATTGCTTGAACCGTTTCTTTTAAGGAAGGCATTTCGTCTCTGGTAACACAATGTAACAACCCCTTCAAGTTGATACCTTCGTCTTGTGATGCCTAAGTAAAACTGACATTTTTTAGCGGTATCGTTGACAATCTGAAAATATGTTGTATATCGACTGCAACTTTTTCAACAAACAGGAGGATACTCATGAAGAAACAAATTATCATCAAAGGACTTGTCGCAATGTTTGCCGCAAGTACCTTGTGTTTGGGTTGTACCGGAGCGAAAAAAGAAGAAGCTCCAACAGCAACACCGGCGGCGCCTATGGCGGCACCAATGCCAACACCAGCTCCAGCGGCACCAACACCGGATGCAGGAGCTCCTGCTCCCACCGGTCAACCTACTGGTGGTCAGTAAGCTTTAGCTTTATGTTTTAGTTGGAAAGAAAACCCCATCTTGGACAACCAAGGTGGGGTTTTTATTTTGGGACATTTATGCTTTTTTGCAAGAAGTCCTGTTTCGGCCGCCCTCTTTTGACTCATACAGGTAATGATCCGCGCCTGCGATGAATTCTTCGGGCGTTTTGAAATCCGCATTGCCGAGTGTGGCAATACCCAAGCTTATGGTCATCGGAATTATTAGCGCTTCAAATTGGACCGCTGATTTTTCAACACTAGTTCGGATTCTTTCAGCCAGTTGAAGGGCTCCCTCTGCTTCGGCTCCTCTTAAGATAATCACAAACTCTTCCCCTCCGTAGCGCGCAAAAATATCTTCCTGACGGAGCATCGGTTTGATGGTGGCGGCAAGATGCGCCAGAGCGAAATCACCCGCCAAATGACCATGGGTATCATTGATTTTTTTGAAGTGGTCAATGTCCATCATAATCAAAGAAAGGGCGAGATTGGCCCGTTTTGAGTGGCTGAATTCTTCCTTAAGGCGATCAAGAAGATAGCGTTTGTTAAAAATACCGGTGACGGTGTCAATGACCGCCATTTTGTAGAGCTCTTTATGAAAAATATTTTCCTGTTTATCCTGATAGGCAAATTTAAACACCGTGGTGGAGGAGAGCTGTATTTTGTCCCCATCTTTTAGAATGGTGCTTTGGATGCGTTTCCCATTTACAAAAGTGCCGTTAGTGGAACCCAAATCTTTTAAGGACGTCTCTCCGTGTTGAAGGGTAATAGAAATGTGGTGTCTAGAGATGCGATTGTCCTCCACGGCGATGGTGCTGTCTTGGGCTCTTCCAAGGATGGTTTCTCCGTCATTAAGTTGATGAAGTTTTCCGACTAACGGTCCGGAAAGAAAGAGGATATAGGCATGTTTTTCGCCTGAACTTTCAATCTTTTCAAGCTGGGTGACTACGGTTTGGTCAGTGGGTGGTTCCTGTGTCTTGGTTTTGTTCATGTTCGGGGTTCATTATAGGTGCTGTTTTGGGGACTGGCAAGGAGGGAAGCCGATCCAAGTTTATATGAACCAAATGTTCCCTTCCGGCCGCAATCTGTAGGTCCTCGGAATAGGGATAAAAACCGGTGAGTTGAACTTCTACCTTTATGAGAGCTCCGGGTGCCAAATCTGATTTGAGAAGAGGGGTGGTGCCGGTTAATTGTCCGTTAAGGAAAATCGATCCACCCGGAGGTTCTGAAATAACTTTGAGTGATCCATAATCCATGGCGAGTTCCACATGAAATTTCTGTGTTTCGCCGGCTTGGGTTTCAAAATCCGTTTTGAAAAATTTATAATTCGTTAAATAAAGACCAAGGGTATGTTTTTCGCCGGGTTGCAAATTGAGTAATTGCGCCGGTGTTGTTTGACCGATTTCATTTTCATCCAGATAAACAGAGGCGCCGGAGGGGTTTGATTCTATCGTTACCGATGCCAACTTTAGTTCCTCTTTCTGAATCGTAATTGTCTCCTGCGTAGTTTTTGGTCCATGGTCCATAGTCCATGGTCCATAGTCTATAGTCACTGGTCCATGGTCCATAGTCCTGTAGTAAAAATATCCGGCGAGGCTCAGCGAAAAAAACACAACAAGACCGGCTCCCCAAGAAACAGCTTGTTTTACAAACGAAGGGGTTGCCTCCACTTTCTTTTCCTCTGTGTGTTCACTTTCGCTTTCGCTCTCGCTCTCTTCAGCGACCGGCGATTCTTCTTTTAAGTCTTTGGTCTCCGGCCACTCCGCGTCAATCATGAATTCGCGCCAATTGATGCCGGCAGATTTCCTGGAAGTTTTTTCACTTAACTCATCAATGTGCGCCGTTTCTGTTTTGTCTAAAATCAAATGGGGAGTGGCATTTCCTTCTGTATTTAATTTGCGATTCAGGACCAATTCATCCTGAAACGCGGATTGCATATATTCTGCCACTTGCGAAGACTTGAAATCGGGAAAATGGGTGTGCAAGAATTTTTGAAGTTCTTCGTGAAAATCGGAAGCAAAAAGATAACGGTGTCTTCTATCTTTGGAAAGAGATTTCAAAACAAGGGTGTCAATCTGTTTGGACAGATCGGGATTGACTTCGGAAGGGGGAACAACCTTGGTTTTGCGAACATTACGAAGCGTCTGTTTATTGTCGGTCCCCTTGAACAAA
This sequence comes from Deltaproteobacteria bacterium, assembly GCA_016213065.1. Classification (NCBI taxonomy): domain Bacteria; kingdom Pseudomonadati; phylum Myxococcota; class Myxococcia; species Deltaproteobacteria bacterium. The sequence goes on along the minus strand of JACRBV010000137.1, from coordinate 3,652 downwards.
CGTTTCCCTGTCAATAGTTCATACAAAATAACGCCGAGCGAAAAAATATCGCTTCGGTGGTCCAGTGTATCTCCGCGCGCCTGTTCGGGAGACATGTAGGCAAATTTCCCCTTGAGAATTCCCGATTCGGTGTGACCCACTTTGACGGCGGCTTTTGCAATGCCAAAATCAATAATTTTGACCGTCCCCGAATAGGAGACCATGATATTTTGCGGACTGATGTCGCGATGGACGATGTGCAGGGAATGCCCGTCCTCATCGGTTTTACGGTGCATATAGTTCAGACCGTTCGCGATTTCAGAGATCAGATAACAGGCGATGGGAAGAGGAATTTTTTTCCCGAGTCGCAAAACTTTTTTGTGAAGTTTGCTTAAAGTTTGCCCCTCAACATATTCCATCACGATAAAATAATCTTCGCCCGCTTTTCCCAGATCGTAAATCTGGGCAATGTTGCCATGATTCAGTTTGACGGCGATCTTGGCCTCATTGACGAGCATGTCGATGAATTCGCGAGAAGCGGCGATGTTGGGGAGAATTTTTTTGATGCAAACCGTTTTTTTGATACCGGCCAAATCGTAGGCGAGCCCTTTATAAATTTCGGCCATTCCACCTTGGGCAATTTTTTCGAGAATATAATATTGCCCCGCTTTTTGGGGACCCGCAGTTTCTTCGGTTTTTTCGGTGTCAGACATAGGGGAAGGACCATGGACTAGGGACCATGGACCAACAACTTATAACGTAATGAATAAAAGTGGGAAAATCAATGTTGCAAATGAGCGATGATGTGCGTATCAAGAGTCTATGTTTGAGTCTCTTACTCCACTTCTTTTGGCCCGTTTGCAGATGGCTTTCACGCTTGGTTTTCATGTTATCATTGCCTGTTTCGGAGTTGGTTTCCCCGTCTTGTTACTAACAGCGGAATATTTCTATTTGCGAACCGGAGATGAAATTTGGAAAACACTGGCGCGTCGCTGGTCTAAGGTCTTTGTTGTTTTGTTTGCGGTGGGTGCCGTTTCGGGAACCGTTCTCTCGTTTGAGTTGGGATTGTTGTGGCCTAAATTTATGGGAACGTTTGGTGGTGTCATCGGTCTTCCTTTCACTCTCGAGGGCTTCGCCTTTTTTCTCGAGGCGATTTTTGCTGGCATCTATCTTTACGGTTGGGACCGTCTTTCTCCTCGCGCACATTGGTGGTCCGGTGTTCCCATTGCTATTGCCGGTGTCGCTTCGGCATGGTTTGTCGTTACGGCGAACGCGTGGATGAATACCCCCAATGGTTTTACGATTCTGAATGGAATTGTGACCGGCGTAGATCCCATCGCCGCGATGTTGAGTCCGGCCACACCAACACAGACTCTCCACATGATTTTGGCGGCGTACATGGTGGCCGGTTTTTGCGTTGCATCTGTTTACGCCGTGTCTTGGCTTAAAGGAAAGAGAAGCCGATATCACATCCGGGCGCTTTGGCTGGCGTTGGCGCTCGCTGTTGTGCCAACACCTTTTCAGGCTGTTGTTGGTGATTTTGCCGGAAAGATGGTGGCTAAATATCAGCCCGTTAAACTGGCCGCTCTTGAGGGACAATTTGAAACACAGGCGGGCGCTCCTTTACGATTGGGCGGACTGCCTGATGCCGCGAAAGGTGTAACGCGATACGCGCTGGAAATTCCGGGGGGACTTTCGTGGCTTGCCTACAGAGATCGTCACGCCATTGTGCAGGGACTCAACGAAGTTCCAAAAGAAAATCGTCCTCCCGTACTTGTCACGCATCTTGCTTTTCAGGTGATGGTGGGAATGGGTACCTTTCTTCTGTTCCTAAGTTTTTGGACTCTGTTTTCGGTATTACGGAAATGCCGTCTTCCGGAGAGCCGACTTTATTTTTGGAGTTTGGCTGTTTCGGGATTTGCCGCTGTTCTGGCGCTTGAAGCCGGCTGGATTGTCACCGAAGTAGGTCGGCAACCGTGGATTGCGTATCGTTTTATGAAAACAGCAGACGCGGTGACTTCAGCGCCCGGGGTTGGTTTTGTGTTTTTGGGGACACTTCTCATCTACGCTATTTTGGCAGTGGGAACACTTTTTGTCCTGAGACTTTTGGCAAAAAAACCGTTGCCGGATGATAACTATAAGAAAGCGGTCAGCGATCAGCAGTCAGCTTTCAGCCAAAAGCTGATTGCTGATCGCTGATAGCTGACCGCTTTCTTAGGATAACTATGTTGCCTGAACAAATTTTGGCCGTCATTCTTGTGATTGGTATTTTTCTTTACGCCATTTTGGGCGGCGCCGATTTTGGCGTGGGAGTCTGGGAAGTTATCACGGCTTTTAAGTCTTCCGAAAAAGAGAAAGAACATCTCACCCTTGCCATTGGTCCCGTCTGGGAAGCCAATCACGTTTGGCTTATTTTTATTCTTGTCATTTTGTTTTCCGCTTTTCCGCCGGTCTTTGCCGCCATTGGAAGATCACTGTGGTTTCCGCTTTTGCTGGCTCTTGTTGGAATTATTTTTCGCGGGGTGGGTTTTGCGTTTCGTTCCTACGTCGCAGGAATGGTGCGTCAACAAACCCTTTGGGGCGCTGTTTTTTCTTTTGCTTCAACGGCCACGCCGTTTTTTCTTGGGATGGCTTTTGGTGCGGCGGCTTCCGGAAAATCGGGTATTTTGCAAAACGGGGATTTTTCCGGAAATTATCTTACAGGATGGATTTCTCCTTTCTCCATTTTTTCCGCGTTTTTTTTCGTCGGCATTTCAACATGGTTGTCTGCAGTTTATCTGACAAGAGAAGCAGGAAGCGAGCTTTGCTCGCGAGAGGGGGAAGCTCCGCCGGCTTTGCCGGTGGAGGGGGCTTTGCCTGCCCCTATAATCGAAAATAAAACTACACTGATACTTCTGTGGCGACGGCGTTCTTTGGTAATGAGTGTGGTGATGGGTGTTTTGGCGCTGGCAGGCCTCGCGATTATCGCCAACGATGCTCCGTTCTTGTGGAATATTTTCAAACAGCGCTCTCTGATTTTTATTGTTTTAGCAATGCTTGCCGGAGGCATTTCGTTGTGGGCGTTATGGCGAAATCATTTCATGATGGCGGCACTTTCCTCGCAGGGATTAGTCCTCAGCGTTATTTTAGGTTGGGTGGTGGCGCAATATCCTTTTTTAATTTTTCCTCTTTCGATGGAAGCTGTCAAAGCGCCGCCAGCAGTCCTCTGGGCCATGATCTGGAGTTTGGCCATCGGTTCCGTCCTATTAATTCCTTCCCTCACGTTTCTCCTTTATCTGTTCAAAGGAAAAAAACCATTATAGCGAGTGCAAAATAAAATACATTTTTCAACACTTTCATAAAGCATCATATCTTACCGTTATAACAGTATTATTTGTTGCCTATGTCATAATTTATAATTGTAACGAATACCGAAACGCTAAAAATACTGCTTTAACGGTAAATTACGGTTGCCCCCCTCAAGATGCCGATGCTATGAAACTTGTGTCATGCCAACTATTTTCAAAAAAGAGGGATATCGTTTTTTCTTTTATATACATAACGTCATAAGTAATTGCGCATAGATGTCATTCTGAGCGAAGCGAAGAATCCCATGCCAATACTGTCCTCACTGGATTCTTCGCCTGCGGCTCAGAATGACACCAGATAAGACATGTGCAAATAATGATGTCGT
>JACRBV010000136.1 GCA_016213065.1 Deltaproteobacteria bacterium | reverse complement strand
GGCAGTTTGCGAAGGTTCCCTAATGAATTTCTGACATCACGCGGTGCTCCCCCTTCCACTCCTTAAGTGAAGCACGTGGCAGGCCTTTGTCATCATAGGAAATTTCCGCGAATGTCAGCCGCAGTTGTCTTCCCAGACTGCTCAAATCAAGCCCGATCAGATCATTCCAACAACCAGTGTTGATATATTCCTTGCCGGGGGCAAACAGTCTATAGCTCGCATGATGAGTGTGCCCAAAAGTAACCAACCGAATATCGGGATTGGAAAAAAGCAATTTTTTAGCCTCTTTGTCGAGATTGTAGGGAAAAGAAAACTCCCGTAAAATTTTCCACGTATCAAAAAGGGAAAAGTTGCGGCGCGGGTCTCGGCTGAAATTGATTTTCAAAAAATAAAAAATCAAACGACTGATGGTTTTCAGCGCGAAAAAAGTGTCGTGGATCAAAGCCCATCGCAAATAAAATTTAAACGGATAAACTTTTCCAATGTAGGGTCTCTCTTTTTTGAGCGGATTGATAAAATGAATCACAAAAAAAGAACCCCACGGCATTTTCAAAACCGGTTCTTCTCTTCCCCTCGTCAAATACAAGTTGTCCAGATCAACACGGTTGTCGGCCAGAAAACGGTTGCCATGTTCAATGTGAAGGCGATCAACCTCGTAGCTGTCCAAAATAAAACGCAAATTGGAACCCACCCGCTCTTTCAGAAGCTGTTGCACTTTGGGCCAAGCCACTCCGATGTCGTGATTGCCCATCAGATAAACAACGGACCGGTTCGGTTTCCGCGCAAAGGCCGCTAACGCATCAAAAAATTTGGGATGTCCCTCGATGATGGCTTTGGTTCTTTCGAGCGTTACTCGCTCCGATAAAAAATCGGCTTCGGGTTCATCGGCACTGGTATTGAGATGGTTGAGAGCATCTCCGTTGAAGATCAATTCAACATCGGTTTTCGCGTACGGTTCGGAACAATAATGTTCCAAAAATTCCGTGAACTGGTCATCATAGAAAAATTCTTCCACCAAATTACAGGTTCCATCCTCGTTCAAAGCACCCGAGCTTAAATGAAGATCACTTAAAATAATTTTATAGCGCTGTCGTGCCATGTGAGATTTTTTTCCGGATAATTTTCAAACCCATCAAGCCATATTGGATGAAGCTCAACACAATCAAAAGAGTCGAAATGGTCAGAGAAATCCGGAACCAAAAATGAAGGGGATATCCCAGAATCAACGTGAATCCCAAAATGACGGTTACCAGATTAACCAGTGTGGCCAACTTGCTGGACCATAAGGGTTTCAGCTCAATTTCAATTTTGCGAATCTGAAAATAGGCAAGCCCTGCCAAAATGGAAACGTCACGAAGGGCCAGCAAAAGAAAAAACCAGAGCGGAACCACTTTTAAAATCAGAAGGCAGGCCACGGTTGTTACCATTAGAGCCTTGTCGGCAACGGGATCCAGAATGGCGCCCACTTTGGTTTGTCTTTTGAGCCATCTGGCGACGGAACCATCAATGAGATCGGTTACACCGGCAATCACAAATAGAACAAAGGCACACCGGTAATTTCCCTGAAGAAAACAGATGAGAATGAAGGGAACAAGAATGAGACGCAAAAGCGTCAACCAATCAGCAAGGCTCATAGTCGTCTCAATAAATGCCATGGCCATAGTTCATGGTCAATGGGCTAATATGGAAGTGGTTAAAAAGTTGTGTGAGGGAGTTTTGGGGCCGCGGTTCCCGACGGGTCGTCCCGTCGGGCCCGCTTATCGCTCGGCAATTTTGGCTTTATATCCCGTTTGTTAAAATTGCCTGCGCGAAACCCCAAAACTCCCTCACACAACTTTTTAACCACATTCATTATAAGGGTTACACTTTTTCAAGGTGGGCATACTCGGCGATTAGTTTTTTGATCATTCCGTTGGAAAATTTGACCGTTACTTTTTCACCAAGACTTGTTTTCTCCGACGCGGCAATATAGCCAACGCCAAAATCAGGATGCTTCACCTTGACGCCAATGCGGTAGCCGGTGGGTTTTATTTGGGTTCTTGGTTCTTCGTTCTTGGTTCTTCGTTCTTGCCAACTCCTCTGATCAAAATCGTCATTCTCCTCTTCATGGTCCATAGTCCATGGTCTATGGTCTCCATACCCCCGGCTGTTCTCCACCACTTCCATCAAATCTTCTGGAATTTCTTCCAAAAATCTTGAAGGCAAACTGTATTGCTCTTGCCCGTTCATATAACGCCGCCACGCATGAGAGAGCCATAGATATTCCTTCGCGCGCGTCATGCCGACATAAAAAAGTCTGCGCTCTTCTTCGAGTTCTTCCAATTCATCCATGGAGCGGGCGTGCGGCAGAAGTCCCTCTTCCAATCCAACAAGCCCCACCGCCTGAAACTCCAGCCCTTTCGCCAAATGAAGCGTCATCAAAGAAATGACTCCTCCCTCCGAAGATTGATCCAGATCCGAAATCAGGGCGACATGATCGAGATAATTTTGAAGGGTTGAAAAATCGGCGATGCTCGCAACCAATTCATTGAGGTTCGCCATTCGTTCTTGGGCTTCAGTCGATCCTTGCATGGTTAACGACGTCAAATAACCACTGGTCTCCAAAACTTTTTGCAAAATTTCAACCGGAGTTGCTCCGTTCGGAGTTACTCCGTTGGCGGCAACAAACTCCTGCATTTTGAAAAACCATTTCATAAACTCTTGCAATTTTTGGTGATCAACCTTTTGAGCCGCTTCATAAAAAGAAATCCCCTGCCCCGAAGCGAGGCCTTCAATTTTTTCAATCGTTGTTTTGCCAATACCCCGCGTCGGCACATTGATGATTCGCTTTAAAGCCACACTATCGCCCGGATGCATGAGCACGCGCAAATAGGCGTGTGCATCTTTAATTTCGGCGCGTTCATAAAAACGCAAACCGCCGTAAATCATGTAAGGGATTCCCGACATTCGCAGAATTTCTTCCAGCGGGCGCGACTGGGCATTGGTTCGATAAAAACAGGCCATCTCGCTATACGGAATTTTTTGAGTCTCATGAAGGTGGCGAAGTTGACTCACAATATAAAGCGCCTCTTCTTTTTCGCTGTTGACGCTGACCATCGTGATTTTTGCGGTATCCGGTTTTTCACTCCACAAGTTTTTTTCTTTCCGAAATTCGTTGTGGAGAATCACCGCATTGGCGGCAGTCAAAATGTTTTGCGAAGAGCGATAATTTTGTTCCAGACGAATGACTTTTGCGTGGGGATAATCTTTTTCGAAGTTGAGAATATTATTGAGATCCGCCCCGCGCCAGCGATAAATCGACTGATCCGGGTCTCCCACCACGCAAAGATTCAAATGTTTGGCGGCAAGTAGAGTCACCCAACGGTATTGGGCACGATTGGTATCCTGATATTCATCGACCAAAATATAATGGAGCAAATCCTGATACCCTTTCAAAAGGTGTGGGTGTTTTTCAAAAAGCAAAACGGTGCGGGAAATCAGATCGCCAAAATCCAGAGAGTTGTTGGCCTGCAAAATTTTTTCATAGGCTTCATAAACCTCCGCCAACTTTTTCTGAAACGGATCAGACGCTTCATTTTTCAGAATCTCCACGGTAATCAACTGATCCTTCAAACGCGAGACGCGACCGACCAGTTGCGTCGGCGGAAATCTTTTTTCATCGAGATTCAAATCCTTGATTACTTGTTTCATCACACTCTGCTGGTCCGCGGCGTCATAGATTGTAAAGCTCGGCGCAATGCCGGCAGACAACGCATGCCGTCTCAAAATTTTGACGCAGATAGAGTGAAAGGTACCCACCCAAAGGTCGCGGGCTTCCGGACCAATGAGCCCTTCCACCCGTCTTTTCATCTCGCCGGCGGCCTTGTTGGTAAAGGTAACCGCCAAAATTCTGCCGGGCGAAACCCCGCAATTTTTGATCAAATGGGCAATGCGATGGGTTAAAACACGAGTTTTACCCGTCCCCGCCCCCGCCAAAATCAGCAAGGGCCCGTGGTCATGTTTAACCGCTTCTAATTGTTGGGGGTTTAAACTCATGGAATCAAATTAACACTCTTTTGTTATTCCTGCGAAGCTTGTCCCTGCAGGCAGTAGGCAGGGAGCAGGAATCCAGTTTATGGCTCACCGGACAACTTATTTGGTGGATCATGAGAATTTTCATCCAAGGGTTCCAGTGGGTGCCGGAAAGATGGTCTCGGTCTTAAGCACATCGGTTGCGTATTGTAACGTTGCTTGAATAAGGACGGCAGGATCCAAAACAATGTGATTTTGCCAAGCAGACATACGATTATTTTTAGCATGGGCAATGGAGAATGGGCAAGGAAGAATTCAAAATCGGCGCAATGCCGGCCTCCCACACTTCAAAATTCTGACGCAGATGGAATGAAAAGGCCTTGCTTGCTCCGTTTTCTTCGTGCTAGCCTGTTTGCCGATGAAGGTACAAAAAATCGAGAACATCCGGAAACAATTTGATCACGAATGGCTTCTTATAAAAGTCGAGCAATTCGATGAAGCAACGACTACCCCTGTCAGCGGAATTCTGATTGCTCATAGCCCGGACCCCATGGAAATTCACAAAATAGCCATGAAATATGATGGCTTGCTGGCAACCATTTACTCCGAAGACTGGCCCAAGGATATGGCCGCCTGCTTTCCATCATGAAACAATTTCATCTTGATCTTCAATCCCAGATAATTCTTGTTCCCGCCGTTATCGTCGGTCCCAAAAATGCCCACACCATCAATCTCATTTTGGATACCGGCGCCACATTCACACTCATCGCACCCGAAATTTTGTTGAGGATCGGATCCGATCCGTCCAAAGCCACCGACAAAAGTGCCATCACCACGGCCAGCGGAATTGAATTTGTGCCGTTTTTAAAAGTCCCGATTATCAAGACGTTGGGTGTTGAAAGAAATGATATTGAAGTGTGCGCCCACAGTCTTCCTTCGAATATGCCGGCGCGGGGCCTGCTCGGCCTTAATTTTCTGCGTCACTTCAACATCCATTTGGATTTCCTAAAACAACGAATGGAAATTTTTCCCGGATAATTTTTCGCCCTACTCCCACTTTCAGGGGATCACCGTATAAAAAAGTAAGTCCCGCACTTCAAAATTTTGACATAGACGGAGTGAAAAATACCCGTTTTTTGGCATAGCACTTGCACACAAGTGGGTGTGGTTTCAAAAATAGGAGCGTAACTATGAAGAACAAAATTTTCGCCGTTAGTGTCGCATTCACATTTCTCTTGATGGCCGCGTGTTCGCATAAAGGCGCGGAGATCACGTCACTCACTCTCCCTCCGGGTACTGATATCGCAAAAGTACCCGAGCAACAACCGCCCGCAACACGCACAACAGAGCCAGCACAAGCAGGCCCAACCATCAGCAATCTGCCGCCGCCTGCTGGAACATCTGAAGCAAGACCCTCTCCAGAAGGATTACCACTGCCACCTCCCACGGGAATATCAGGAACAGGACCCGGCAATATCACACATCTTCCCGGAGGAGGTCCGGTAATAAATCCGCCAGCCGTCACGGGGCCTTCTATTACAGCTATCAAGATACAAACCAAAGATGCACAAGACGTCGTTCTTAGTACTTATCCGGTTGATATTAGCCGATCATCAATTCCGGCAGTATTGATCCCGGCAGGATTTGCAAAAATTGTTTTTACGGTGAGCACTATCGATCCGGGGAATCCTTCTTTTAAATATGATCTTAAGGTGAGTCCGATAGATATTGTAACAGATAATACAGACGGCGTGCTGGACGCCGGGTCCTTTCGTCTTGATGTCAGGACGACTTATCTTTTCAAATTATCTATAACGGATTCAGAAACGCCGTCATGGCTTTCTAACTATGATATTCCTGTTGCAATCGTTGCCGCAGGGACCACACCCCCCGCCCCCGCGGCCAATCAGCCACCCCGGATTACACGAATACAAGTAGAGGCTTTGGATAGAAATGCGACGGCTCGCACTCAAAAAGATTTGGAGATCATCGCAGACACAAGATCAACATCCCCTTTTGAAAGCACGGATTTTAGATGTGCCAATGAAGTCGACCATCTTCGGTTCACCGTAACCGCTTCCGACCCGGATGCCCAGGACACGCTCACCTATACACTCAAGACGGAAGACGTCCCACTTATTAACAGTGCTTCAAATGTACTCCTACTCAGGACAGCAGGAGAAGGTACTACCGAGTTTTCGTTCGATGAAGAGATCTGGTTTGAAATAGTTGTTAAAGACAATCACGAGGAAAGTGCATCTGTTGCCATCCCCATCCAATTTAATTTCTTCGGAACGGACTGCGAGGGAACAACTGGCGGCGGTTCTGCCACGGGAGCGGGAACAAATCCCCCAACGGATACACTGCACCTCGATCGCACTGGGATCATGATCGGATCCTTATTGTCTATTCAGACTCTAACTCTCGACTATAATAATTTTCAGTGGTTTCTTGTCTACGGATTTGGTGGCAACCCCATCCGAACGGTAGGAGAATCTGGCGAAGTTTGCAACATGCAATGTCCTGCCAATAATGTTGTCACGGGTTTTGTGGCAAGCTGGGATCCGGAAATCATGAAATTTTCCATAACAGATTGGCGATATGTAGATGTCATCGATTATTTAATTCTGGAATGTAGCCCAATAACACCTTCAGGAGTAAATCTATCCCAAATAGCTTTATCTGATAGAGGCTGTGGTTCCGATAGTTCCACATGGGACGACCATTATCGTAAAGAATTTCGGATCGGGGGGAGTACAATACAACCGTACATGACAACTGGTTTTGAGGCCGCCGATTTAGACAAAATCAACAGTTTTGGCCTTGTTTATAAATCATGGAATCTACAAACCCTAACATCATCTAGAGAAGATCTAACAACCTCAAGAGCAGGCGAACAAGATACAAATTCTCTGAAACAACAAACATGTGCTATGGACAAAGAAGTCATGACCGGACTTCAGGCACAACTCTCCGATGACGGTGATCTGATTGGCATCGGCGGCATTTTTTGTTCTTATTTGACGCCACAGTATTCACAATAGCGGACGCGACTTTTGTCCCAAATCAAACCAGTCTTGTCACAACCGACATGGAAGCGACAACGATGGCATCGGTGCCTTGACGGTTCTGCCCAGAGGAAAAATACTTGCAGTGGGGGTGGGTGGCTCGCAAACCGCCGGACAAACCGTGCTTGCCATAGGTCGCTATAATCCGTGATAGGGTCACCTCACCGTCATACTTTTGGCGAGGTCACGCGGCGGTGTTTAGAGGCTCCGCGGTTCAATAAACTCAAGAATATGCGACAGTCTGAATACCAGATAAAAGGGAAGAGACAAAAGTTTGTAGTTCAACTGCTTACCATCGGGCGTGGTGAGCAGATGATTTTCAATTTGAAGCGGCCTGTTGCAAACGCGAACACCGAGACTTGTGCCGCTCCTGCATAAAAACTGGTGCAGGGATTTCAAGGAGCCGTGGCTTCCTGATGGCATCCATTTTCCACCACTCCCATAAGACGACCAAATCGCAATGCAAACTTCTAGACAAGCGTCGTTTTCCCTGTCTGACGCGCACCGCGAAGAATCAAAAGAATAGGTTCTTTACAACAGAATTTTAACTAAAGAATAGGTTGTTTTATGCGGATTCTAATCACCCCACTGTCATGCTTTTTGCTTCTGCCTTGTAGCCAGCATTTTTTGAAAATTTTGGTACTGTTCGGCGGCGCCTTCCGCTTTGGACCATTTTGCAAGTTCTTTCATGTCAATTTTCTTCGTCACACAAATCATGAATGCCTGCTCCAAAGATTGCCTGTCTTTCCAATGGTAAAAAGCGGCCAGCCGGTCTTTCACGCTGTCAACCGGTCTTAATAAACGAAGACGGCCGTATTTATTTTTGATGAGGGCCGTTTTTGTCACAAACTCATCACCAACTGTCAAAGGAGCGGGGGGGAATTCAACAAAATAGGGACATTCCGGATTTTCATAATGCCGATGAGATTGCGTTCTTTGAAATCCCAATTCAAGCATCAGGGGATCCAGTTCTTTCAGCGAATAATCCCCCATGACAAAATCAAGGTCCCTTGATTGATACTGATTATCGGAATAGATGCTGACGCAACCACCCCCGCTCAAAACAACAGATATCCCGGCTTTTTCCAAATGACCACAAACGGATGCCCCAATTTCTTCGACAGACATTTTGCGCCACGGAAATTTCTTCATAAGGGTTTACCACGGCGTCTTGGGCGCAAACGGGGCATATAAAACCGGGTTCGCACTTCCGCAGGGATGGCCTGCATGAGCTTTTCAATAAGCGCAATCAGTTCATGATAAAAAGGATAGCGCGGGTTGAGTTGATAAACGACCGTGCGGTCCCGTTCACGGCAAAAAAGAATCCCCCCCTCTTCCATATGTTTCAGTTGCAGTTGAACAGACCGCAAGGGAAGCTCCAGTTTTTGACGTATTTCCTGAGCATATCCCTCTCCGTGTGAATAGAGATAAAGCAGAACCTTTTCTTTTGTCTTATTTCCGAAAAGAACTTCCAGCATACGAACAGACTAACATATTAAGTCGTCACGACTCAAGTATTTAGTTTCACTCCACCGTCACGCTTTTCGCCAAATTTCTGGGTTGATCCACATCGCAACCTTTTTCGTTGGCGATGGTGTAGGCGAATAGTTGGAGGGGGATGGTGTATAGCAGAGGCGTTTGCGTGGGATCGGTTTTGGGAATGGGGATGATGACATCAACTGCTTCAGATACATGTTTGTCCCCTGCTTCGCAAATGGCGATTACGAAAGCACCGCGCGCCTTCACCTCTTCCACGTTGCTCAGAATTTTTTCGTAGGTTTCCCCTTTGGGAATCAACGCCACCACGGGAATTTTCTTTTCCACAAGTGCAATCGGACCATGTTTGAGTTCTCCTGCGGCGAATCCTTCGGCATGCACGTAGGAAATTTCTTTTAATTTAAGTGCTCCTTCCAGTGCCAACGGATAATTAGATCCGCGGGCGATGAAGAGAAAATGGGATGCACGGATGCAATTTTTCGCCACTTTTTTAATAATCTTTGCCCCTTTCAAAATGGATTCAAGATGCTGGGGAATTTTACAAAGCTCAGCCATTTTTTTTCTGACTTCATTCGTATCCAATTCGCCGCGGCGTTTCGCTATCTCCAGAGCTAAAAGGTACAAGACAGTTAGTTGCGAAACAAAAGCTTTGGTGGAGGCAACGCCAATTTCCGGACCCGCGTGCGTGTACAAAGTGGTGTGTGCAAGGCGCGCAAGCGAACTTCCAAGCACATTGCAGATCGCCAAGATATTTCCCTTCTCTTTTTTTGCCTGCGTTGTGGCGGCAAGAGTATCCGCCGTTTCACCCGACTGCGAAATGGGAATCACAAGCGTTTTGGAATCAATGACTGGTGTGGCATAACGAAACTCGGAGGCAAGGCTCACATTTACCGGCACACGCGCCATACTCTCCAGCCAATATTTTCCAACAAGCCCCGCGTGATAGGAAGTCCCGCACGCCACAATCTCCACTTTTTGAAAAGGAAAACCGCACCGGCCAAATAGTTTCGGAATTCCTTCCAGCGTTAACACACCGCTATCGGGTTGAATGCGCCCCATCAATGTATCGTTCACCACACGCGGCTGTTCAAAAATTTCCTTGAGCATGAAATGTTTGAAGCCGCCCTTCTCTGCCGTCAGCGGATCCCAAGTGATTTTCTGGGAGGCACGGCGGATGGGTTCGCGGGAAAGAGTGACCAACTCGCCCTCTTCCAGAAAAATAACATCGCGTGTGTAGGGAAGAATGGCCGCGACATCCGACGCCACAAAATTTTCCCCCTTCCCCAACCCAATCACGAGTGGAGAACTCTGTCTCGCAACATAAAGATGCTCCGGATCCTGCCCGTGCAAAACAACAAGCGCATAGGAACCGCGCACTTTTGTGAGGGCATTTCGAATCGCCTGTTGGATATCGAATTGTTTTTTCAATTCTTCATTGATGAGATGACAAAAAACTTCGGTGTCGGTTTCGGAAAGAAAGCGAAACCCTTTTTGGATTAGTTTTTTACGGAGTTCAGAATAATTTTCGATGATGCCGTTATGCACCACGACCACATCTCCAACACGATGCGGATGTGCATTGCGCTCGGAGGGAACACCGTGGGTGGCCCAGCGCGTGTGACCGATGCCAATATTCCCGGACAATTTAAACTCCGCAAACTCTGCGAGTTTGCTTCGCGGGCAGGCAAAGCCTGCCCTTGACTTAAATTTTTTAAGTTTTGCTTCAAGGCAGGTTAACTTTCCTTCGGCCCGCTCAATTTGAATTTTGCCGTTGTTGAGTACGGCCACTCCTGCCGAATCATAACCGCGATACTCCAGACGCTTGAGTCCATCGATTAAAACTTTTACCGCTTCACGATTTCCAATGTAGCCAATGATGCCGCACATATTTCTTGTACTATGGACCATAGACCATGGACTATCGACCTTTCTTCTTGTGTTTTCGGTCTATGGTCCCTAGTCCATGGTCCATAGTCCTTTTTCTGATCCAGTTTTTCTTATTCACCTGTCTGCCCCGCGCGATGGCCAGTGATTTTGACGGAACATTTTCCGTGATGGTGGAACCGGCGGCAATGAAGGCTCCATCACCCACCGTCACGGGTGCGATAAATTGCACGTCACTTCCCACAAAAACTTTTTTTCCGATTTTTGTCGGGTGTTTTTTTGCACCATCATAATTGCAGGTAATCGTTCCGCACCCCACATTGGTTTCGGCACCCACATGCGCATCTCCCAGATAGGTCAGATGATTCGCCTTTGCTTTGGAACCCAGCCGCGTTTTTTTCAGTTCCACAAAATTGCCGATCCGCGCCCCCGCACCAACATGAGAATCGGGACGAATTCTGGCAAAAGGACCAACTTGAACATCCTTTTCAAGAGTGCTCGACTCCAAAACACAATACGGATTGATGTGCACATGATCCCCAACCACCATATCTGTGAGCACCGCACCGCATTCGATGATGCAATTTTTTCCGATGCGTGTTTTCCCGCGCAGATAAACTTGCGGGTGGACGATTGTTTCAGTGCCAAAAGTAACATCGGCATCGAGATAAACTTGTTTGGGATCGACAAAAGTGACACCACTCGCCATCCATTGATGGGTAAAGCGTTTGCGCATCAACTCTTCAATAGAACTTAATTGGTTTCGATCATTCGCCCCGAAAAATTCTGACCCATCTTCTCCCTTAAATCCCACAATTTTTTTTCCTTCGTTTACCGCGAATTCAATGATGTCGGTTAAATAATATTCCTTTGTAACGGGATGGGGTTTAAATTCTTTTAAAATTTTAAAGAGCCAATCCGCCTTCACACAATAAAAACCAACATTCGATTCTTTGATCTGTTTTTCTTCGGAGGTTAATTCTTTTTCTTCCACGACGCGTGTCACTTGCCCCATTTGACGAAAAACCCTCCCATAACCGGTCGGGTTTTCTAAATCAGCAGTAATAAAACCCAATGTGGCATCACTTTTTTTAACCTCCGCAAAAAATTTCTTTAATGTTTCAGCCCGAATTAAAGGAGCGTCGCCATATAAAATAAAAACATACCCTTTAAAATTTTTGAAATGCAAAGTGGCCGATTGCACCGCGTGCGCTGTTCCCAACGGAGCAGATTGGTAGGCAAGTTTGACTTTCGGTTTGTTTTTTAGATATTGTGCAACCGGATTTGATTTTTCTTTTGAAGTGACAATGCAAATTTTTCCTGCTCCGGCAGAAGTAACCGCAGTGATGGGATATTCAATCATGGGACGACCACAAACCGGGTGCAAAACTTTTGGAAGCACCGAGCCCATCCGTTGACCCTTCCCGCCAGCCAAAATAACCGCAATAATTTCAGGCATTTATGAACCCTCCCCCTTTATCGATTCACAAACTTGAACATTTAAAGATTTTGGAGTTATACCCACAATAAAAAAGGAAGCAACCTTTTTTCAATCCTGCCGATACCAAGAATGAGAAAGTACCTCGGACTATGGACCATGGACTACAGACCAAAAACAAAAAGTAGTTGTCAACGGTCAATGGTCCATTGTCTATGGTCCAATAAAAAGGGAGATTTTTATGGAAGAAATGCAGGATGAATTAACCGAAATCACCTTAATCAATCCGAAGCCAGTGCGACCCCCCTCTCTCTGGATGAATATGACGGCATTGATTGTGTTGTTTTGTCTGGTTGTCGGGGTGAAATATCTTTCAAACCGCTGGCTCAGCAAAACCCTTCCGGAAGAACATCCCGAAAAACAGATTGTGATGGAAGATTTGGAAAATGAAAAACCCATTGCCGACAGCGCACCGGTCGCGATGCCTGTAACGGAAGAAGTAAAGAAAGAAGAAGCGCTCGCTCCCGCACCGGTTGTGGAAACTCCAAAATCCGTTGAAACAAAAAAAGTAACGATGAAGAAGAAAAAAACCGCAAAGAAAAAAACGGCGCAAAAAAAACCTACCAGCGTCGCCACAACAGATCCTTATACTGACGGCGGACCTCTTGATTTAGATCGAAAAGAAAACCAAACACAACCGTCAACAGTTGCAACTCCATCCGCTCCCACAATAGATGAGCGAGATCAGATTATTCCATTTGAGTCGAAGTAAGCGAGCAGAGCGAAATCCAATCTTCCAAAGTTTCTCTGCGGCGGATTAATTTGTGGGTGGGACCATCTACCAAAACTTCCGCGGCGCGAAGGCGCCCGTTGTAGGGAAAGCTCATCACATATCCATAAGCCCCGGCATTTTCGACGACGATCAAATCTCCGATATTTAATTTTGGCAACTCACGATCCTTCGCCCAAGCATCGGCATTTTCACAGGCCTGCCCGCAAATCGTTACTTTTTTAAGATCCTTGGTCCTTGATCCATGGTCCATGGTCCTTTCCACGAATATCCCGTGATACGCCCCATACAACACGGGCCGCGCCAGAATATTCATCCCCACATCGGTCCCAATGAATTTTTTATATCCTTCCTTGATAGCATGCACGCGCCCAAGCACAAAACCCGCATCCCCCACCAAATAACGCCCCGGTTCAATGATCAGTGTGGGTTCGCCGAGTTTATATTCAGCGACTTTTTTCTTTAAAAGATCCGTCACAAGCTCGGCGGTTTTTGAAATATCGAGCGGTTTTTCTTTCGGCTCATAGGGAATTCCAAACCCGCCTCCGATATCAATCCAGTCAAACTGGATTTTCAAACGGGAGGCAATTGGACCAATCCCGTCGAGCAATTTTTGAGTGATCGTTTCAAAATAGACGGGATCCGTCACACAGGAACCACACATCATGTGAACCCCAAAACTTTTCACTCCCGCTTCTTTTGCCTTCGCATAGGCCGCCTCCGCCTGTTCAAAAGAAATTCCGAACTTGGCTTCTTTCCCGGCCATCACATCACTTTCGTGGACATTGCTTTTCCCGATTCCCGGATTGATGCGGAAACTGAGGGTTGCAGGAACTCCCAGTTTAAGAAGACGCGACAGAAGACTGCCATCATCCAAGTTGATGAGACATTTTGATTGGAAACCCAGTTTCAAATCTTCATCGCACAAATAATTTCCTGAAAATAAAATTTGTTCACCACTGGCGCCCAACTTCCGGGCTAAAAGAATTTCATTGGCGCTCGCACAATCGCAGAAAGCCCCCTCCTCCATTAAAAGTTTGATAATGGAGGGATTGGAATTGGATTTGACGGCGTAATAGATTTGAAACTTGGGCCAGCGAGAGCGAAAGGCTTGGTCCAAACGCCGGTAGTTTTCGCGAATGCGATTCGCTTCGTAAATATAAAGAGGGGTGTCATACTGCACTGCAAGTGTTTCTGCAGACACCTCTTCAAAAGAAATAGAGTCATTCTTGATTTTCATTTAGGGTACCTTTTAATTTGTCATTCTGAGCCCTTCGCTTTGTCATTCTGAGCGAAGCGAAGAATCTGCTCGGGCTCAGGATAAACTCCGCGAAGAATCTAATTTGTTATCAATTAGATCCTTCACGGAGTTTACACTGAGCGAAGCGAATGTGTTCAGGATGACAATCGGGGTTTCTGATTTGCATTATTTAATCATCACAAAACTGACCTGATTCCCCTTTTTTCCTTTTTCTGCGCGAAAAGAGTGAAAATGGTTTGGATCAGCGGCGGTGCACGCCAAAGAAAGATAAATCGACTCTCTCGGAATACCCATCGTTTTTAACAAATGAAGATTGGCGTGGGCAATATCCAAATACCAATGGTTGGGATCAATTTCCTCAAGCCACGGACCGGGCGATAACTGCGCCTCGCGAAAGGCAATGACGACGTCGTTTTTTACCCGATAATTTCTGCCGTCAATGCAGGGACCCAAAGCCACTTTCAAACGGACGGGGTCCGTTTTCCATTCTCTTTGCATGACCTTAATCGTTTCAGTAACAACTTTTTGCGCCGTCCCCCGCCATCCCGAATGAATCGCCCCAACTACTTTATGAACAGGGTCTACGAGTAAAATGGGAAGACAGTCTGCACTCCGCACCCAACAAACGATACCGGGTTCATCCGTCACAAAGGCGTCTCCTTCTAACTGCGGACCGGAAACCGTGGACCACGGACTCGAAACTTTTTCTTTTGTCGTTAAAAGATGGAGAGCCTTACTGTGAATCTGGTGCGTCTGGGGAATTTTTGGATTAGATACACCGAAAGCAGACAGATATTTTTCAATGGAGATGTCTTTCGTACCAAAACCATGCACCAGCCAGTCATATTGCTGTAAAAGCGGAACTTGAATTATCGGCAATGTTTGAATGTTTAAGAACATAATTGAGCCGTCATCCTTTAAGATAACTTAAAAGTTTTTGCAAATCCTCAGGCATGGGCGCCTCAAAAAAAACTCTCTTTCCGGTTTTGGGATGTGTAAGCCTAAGACTTCTCGCATGCAGGGCCGGCCTTGTAATCTGGTCTTTCAATTTTTTCCCCATCCGCCCGTAGGTCGGGTCTCCGATCAAAGGATTTCCCGCTTCGGTAAAATGAGCGCGAATTTGATGCGTTCGTCCCGTATGAAGCTTCACTTCCAACCAACTGAAATTTCCGTCAAAACGTTCCAACACTTTCCATTCGGTCAAAGCCTCTTTCCCCTTCTTCGTATGGGAAGAAATTTTTTGGCGATTTTTGGAGGAACGCCCCAACGGTTTATCAAGAATTCCCTCTTCCGTAATTTGCCCGCAAACAAAAGCCCAATAAATTTTCTCCACCTCACGTCCCTTGAATTGATTTTGCAAATGGGTAAGGGCTTCCACGGTGCGGGCCGCCACGATCACACCGCTGGTCCCTTTGTCCAGACGATGAACAATGCCCGGTTTGAAGGGATCCGATCCTGCGGGCAAAGTGCCGTATCGGGCCAACAGCGCATTGACGAGAGTTCCGGAAGGATGCCCCACCGCCGGATGAATCACCAGATCGGCTTGTTTGTTGATAACAATGATCTGATCGTCTTCATACAAAATATCCAAAGGAATTTTTTCAGGTTTCAGTTCAAACGGAAGTTGAGAAACAGGTAACTGATATTCAATATCTTCTGTCCCCGTTATTTTGAAAGAAGGTTTTGAAACAACACTCCCTCCAATTTTCACAAGCCCCTCTTCAATCATTTTTTGAACTTGATGACGGGAAAGAGAACTTTTTTGAACAAGATAAAGGTCGAGCCTCATGCGCTTACTTTCAACATCCGTTCCACAGCTTGGCGCGCTTTGACGGCAACCGCTTCCGGAATGAGAATTTCGTAAATATCTTTCTGAAGACTCTGCAAAACTTTTTCGAGAGTGATTTTTTTCATGTGGGGACAAATCGTACACGGCACCTGAAAATCTTTTTCTGGAAACAAGGAATGAATATTGTCTGAAAGGGAACACTCCGTCACAAGCATAATCTTTTTCGATTTCGATTGGCGAATATGATCAATCATTCCAGAAGTGGAACCGGCGTAATCGGCCGTCTGCACCACGTCTGGAGAGCATTCGGGGTGGGCTATCACTTCAATCCCGGGAAATTGTTTTCGATAAACGGCGATATCTTCTTTTGTGAATGTT